>NZ_JADNHD010000003.1:0-144539 GCF_015553695.1 Ruminococcus sp. BSD2780120874_150323_B10 | reverse complement strand
GCTGAATATTGAGAGTGATTCGGTAGGCGGCGTAGATATTATTTACAACAAACTTAATGAGTTTTTAAAGACTACAAGCGGTCTTGAGTTATGATTTTATAAAAACACAGCAGTTCCCAGGTGTATTCTTCGGAACTGCTGTGTTTTTTAATATTTAACTGTAATTTACCATATAATTTCCGTTTTCATTTATTGAAATATTTACATAAACAGTTTTTGTGGCATTGTTTTTATAATGCAATTCAAAGGTTAATGTATCTCCAAAATACTCATCAAAATTTTTGATACTGTCATACACTGTTTTTTCGGCATCGGAGTATGCTGTTCTATCCAGAATATTACTGTTATAATCGGGTTCTTCCTTACCGGTTATAGACAGAATTTCTGTTGAAAATTTTTCGCAGGTGGGTCGCCATGTTATGAAACCGTTGTCTGAAATTTTAATATTTTCAAATGATTTTTGACCTGAAAAAACGGTTGAATCACTTTGATAAGATATGCAATTATTTTTTACTGTTACATTATAATATTCAACAGCATCGCTTGCAATGGAAAATTCTATACTGTCGGGCGATATATCAAATAAATCTTGTTTAATGATATTTCCGCTATAAGAAGTATCTCTTTCATCGTAAGGTGAACCGTCTGATTTAAAATCAACGGTATAAGTAATTGCATGAATACCCGTGTTGCTGTCAAGTAAAGTCTTTACAGGGCTTAATAAAACCTTTTGCTTTGAATTTTCACTGTTCTCTGATAAGACTTTAGGTAGGGAGTAAATGTGAAAGTCAGAACTGCGGTTAGTTGTACTTAAAACTTCGGAATTATTGACCGGCTTATTAAAATTATTTTTATATATGACTGCATAAGTAACGGAGACCGCACATAAACAGGCTGCAAGGCTTGCCCATATAATAATTTTTTTGCTTTTGGGTTTATAAACCAAAGAAGATGCAATTATGTTTTCGTCAATATTGCTGATTGAATTATATAAGATTTCATCATTGTTTTTTTTCATAGAAATATGCCCTCCTTTTCGAGTGCCTGTTTTAAATTGTTTCTTAATCTGAAAAGTTTGCCTGAAAGTTTGTTTGAAGATGTGTTCCATTGCTTTGCAATGCTTTTTACAGATTCTCCTTGCCAATACCTCAATATAAATAAAGCCTGTTCTTTTTTACTCAGAGTTAATAACCATTTATTAATTATTGGTGTAATTTCTTCAAGTTCATATTCGGTGTCTGTCTGTGGTACTGATAATATATCTTCCATTTCGCTGAAAAGAATTTCAATACCTGCGTTTCTTTTTTGAGTATGGTTTTTCTTCCATATATCAAGTGCAATATTCCTTGTGATTTTGCCTATGTATGCCTTAAAATTTTCAGGGTTATTAGGCGGAATTGAATTCCATATTTTAAGGTAAGTATCATTTTCACATTCATCGGTATCTTCATTATTTGATAGAATGTTATATGCTATTTTTCGACAAAAAGAACTGTACTTGATTTTTGTTTCTTTTATAGATTGTTCCGATCTTGAAAAGTACAAATCAATTATTTGTTTGTCATTCAATTAAATCCCTCCTTTTTAGCTTTCATATATATAGACGATATAATTATAAAAATATTCGTGAGCAATTTATATTTTAACATTATTATATCAAAATATTAAAAGTTACACAAAAAACAACAGCTTGACTTTAGTCGAGCTGTCAGCATTTTTAAAGGCTTGCGCCGTTGTGTTCAAGCCGCTTAATATTGAGAGTGATTCGGTAGGCGGCGTAGATATTATTTACAACAAACTTAATGAGTTTTTAAAGACTACAAGCGGTCTTGAGTTATAATTTAATATTATTGTAAATTCAGCAGTTTCAAAGCATTGCCTTTGAAACTGCTTTTGCTTTTTTATTGTTTGGCTACTTGAACATAACGGTGAGAGATTTTAATAGGCTGTTCAAAATTTTTATTATATAATCTGAAAAAAGTCCTTGACATATAATACTGTGTGATGTATAGTATTATGCAAAGGGAGGTATAATATGGATGTTCAGCTGAAACGAGGACTTTTGGACATATGCGTGCTTGCCGCTATAAAAAACAAAGATTCTTACGGTTATCAGATTATAAAAGATATGAAACCGTATGTGGAAATATCCGAATCAACTTTGTATCCGATTTTAAGAAGATTGGAAACCGCTCAAATGCTTACCGTCAATAAGGTAGAGTATAACGGACGGTTACGCAAGTATTATCATATTACACAAGAGGGATTAAACAGAATAGAAGATTTTAAAAATGAGTGGCACGAGATAGTATCAATTTATCGGTTTATCATAAAGGAGGAAAATGATGATGAGTAAACAGGAATTTCTTGGGGCATTGTATAACGGTTTATCGGGATTGCCGAAAGAAGATATAGAAAATTCGGTTCAGTTTTACAGTGAAATGATTGACGACAGAATGGACGAGGGTATGACCGAAAATGAGGCTGTTGAAGATATAGGCTCGGTAAACGAAATTATACAGCAAATTTTATCGGAATCTTCATTGCCAAAATTGGTTAAAAGAACAGTCAGCAAAAAACACGATTGGAAGGTGTGGGAAATAGTATTGCTCGCAGTAGGATCTCCCGTTTGGTTTCCTCTGCTTTTAACCGCAATAGTTATTGTTCTGACGGTTTACATAGTTATATGGTCTGTGGTTTTGTCATTTTATGCGGCTGATTTCAGTTTGGCGGTAAGCGGAATTTTTACATTGGTAAGTACAGTGGCATATGCTTTTACCTCAAATGCCAATATATTTGCGATGCTCGTGCTGATTGGCGGAGCTTTTGTATGTGCGGGTTTGTCAATACTGTCGTTTTTCGGAATTAATCAAATTACAAAAGGAATGGTATTTGTCAGTAAAAAAATATGGATTTGGATAAAATCCTTGTTTATAAGAAAAGAGGAAGTATAATGAAGAAATCAAAAAAGATACTGATAACGGTAGCTGTAATTCTTGTAGCGGTTGGAATGATTTGCGGATTTTGCGGTATATACAGTCTTGGATTTAATTTTAATGAAATCAGCACATCAGATTTTGTAACGCATACTTATACTGTTGAAGACGATTTTACAAATATTATAATAGAGGACGCGGCAAGCAATATAAATTTTTATAAATCAAATGATGATAAATGTCGGGTATTGTGTGATGAACGGGAAAAAGTCACTCACACTGTTGTAAACGAAAACAATACATTAACAGTCCGTGTGAAAGATGAACGCAACTGGTTTGAGCGTATTAATATCGGATTTTTCGCTGCGGATATGAGGGTTTCGGTTTATTTGCCGAAAAACAAATATGATTCTTTGAATGCAGCTTCAATGAGCGGAGATATTGATGTTGCAAACGAATTTACTTTTGATAATGCAAAGGTCGGCAGTATCAGCGGTGATGTAAGTGTAAAAGCCGATGTAAAACAAGAACTTAATATTTCATCAACAAGCGGAGATGTAATTATAAATAATATTTCGGCAACCGAGTGCATTAATGCGAGTTCTGTAAGCGGTGAGATTGACTTGTCAAATGTAAAAGGCAAAGAAATTTTTGCAAAAACAACCAGCGGTGGAGTTATGCTTACCGATACGGTTGCAAGCCAAAAGCTTAAAGCAAACAGCACAAGCGGAGAGATAGATTTGAAAAGATGTGACGCAAAAAATATTGTACTTGATACCGTAAGCGGCGAAATATCGGGAACATTGCTAAGTAATAAACAATTTATTACCGAAACAACCAGCGGCACGGTAAATGTACCGCAAAGCGTTTCAAACGAAGAGTGCCGAATAACTACGGTAAGCGGAGATATTTATATCGAAATTGCAGATCAGTAAAAAACAACAGCTTGACTTTGGTCGAGCTGTCAGCATTTTTAGAGGCTTGCGCCGTTGTGTTCAAGCCGCCAAACAGCAGGCTGTTCGGCTGTCGTTAGATTGTGCAAACGAAAGTATTTGTGGGCTTTGCCCACACCCACAACCTTTGAAAAGGTTGACCAAACTTTTATAATTACCTGACGAAGTATTCACCTAAGCTATAATTTGCCCAACACAAAAACAAACATAACAACTAAAAACACCGTCATTGTCGGACAGAACCGATAATGACGGTGTTTTGTTTTTAAATATTATAAAACAATTAATTTTCGGCAATAGCTTTAAGCTCTGCAATGGCTTTTGCGCTGTCTTCGGCTTTGAAAACAGCTGTGCCAGCAACACATACATCAACGCCTGCATCGGCTGCCTGTTTGATTGTCGATGTGCTGATTCCGCCGTCTGCCTCAATAAGAACATCAAGACCACGATTTGCGCACTCGGCTTTGATTTCCTGTACTTTCGGCAGCATATCCGCCATAAAGCTCTGACCGCCAAAACCCGGTTCAACAGTCATAACGAGCACCATAAACAATTTGTCAAGGTAAGGGAAAACTGCGCTTGCCGGAGTGTTCGGTTTGATTACAAGTCCGGGTTTTATGCCGTTTTCTGTGATTTTATCAATAGTTTTGCTGATGTCGGAGTCGCTTTCTGCATGAAAAGTAATAATATCTGCGCCGGCTTTTGCAAAATCATCTATATACTTAAGCGGTTCTGAAATCATAAGGTGCACATCAAAAGGCTTTTCTGTGTAACTTCTTACCGCTTTTATTACAGGTGCGCCGAATGTGAGGTTCGGCACAAAGTGGGCGTCCATAACATCAAGGTGCATATAGTCGGCACCGCATTTATCCATTTTTTCAATTTCTTCTCCCATTTTTGCAAAGTCACAGGAGAGGAGTGAAGGAGCAATTTTCATTTTGCAAACTTCCTTTCATCAGGTTTTATGTATAAGCGGTGCAACAAGTGTGGCAACGCCCCAGAACATTGAATATATAAGTACCTCAAGTGTGCCGAGCACGCCTACTCCCGCATAAAGTGCAAGGGTGGCTGTGAGCAGTACGCCGAGTACAATCGAGATAAGCTGAATTACGATTGAAAGCGAAATATTACGCTTTATTTGTACACTTCCCGATACAGCCTTTAAGAAAGCCGATGTTTTACCGTTTGTGATGAGGTAAGCTCTTGAAGTTTCTTCAAATGTAGACTTACATTCCTTAAGTACCGTGCCAAGTCCTGTGGGAAGTACCTTTACCGTACGGTAAAATACATTGTAAAGACTGCATATAAGGTCATTTGTAATATTGCAGTCGGTTGAGTGAACAAGTATGCTGATTCCGTTTGCCTCGGCTCTGTGAAGTTCCGGCATAAGGATTGAATCGGCGATATAGTGAGTTACAAACATTGCAATCAGTCTGCCTGCACGGGCAACATATGTTACCTGTTTGCCGCTCTGAATGTACTTGTCCTCATACTCAATACTCGGAGTTTCTACGCTGTATTTTGTCATAAGCTCACGGTTGCCGACAAGGATTCGTTCACCGTTTACCCAGCCTACAAGTCCAAGCTCATCTTCGTAGAGAACGCTCTCAACCTCCGGCAAATCGCCCTCGGTTTCATCGACTACCTTTTCAAATACTTTGGCAATCGGGTTTTTAGCCTCTTTAAGAATTGCAATTCCGCACAAAAGCGATTCGTCTGTATTGTAATCCTCAAAAGTCTTTATGCCGTCAAGGAATACCGAGTCGGCAGGGAAAAGCTCGTTTGCGTCAATCATTACCGCCGTACTGTCGCAGAACTGTTTTACCGACGGATAACCCGAAAGCATTGCGCCTGTAGGCAAAAGTTTTTTGCAGAGGTTATACATAGGAATGTTTACCGCAAGTAATGTTGAAACAGGAACGCATACCGCACATACAAGCGCAAATGCATTTACCGCACCCGAAAACGAACCGAAGAATATGCCGTAAAGGAGCGCAACCACTACCGCAATTATTGAGGTTGCAGGTGCAAGCTTGGAGGCGAGGTCTTCACTGGGGTCGGGTGCATAGGAGATCTTAAGAAAGTTTGACGGAAAACCCGTGCGGTGCTGATAAGCAATGATTGGCTGCTCAACAGCCGTACCGCTCATCATCTGTGTTGCCACAGATTCGTTATTGTAAATTTTAGCGGCATATCGCTGACCGTCGGCAGCGGTAAACTTAAAGTTTTCTTTAACTCTAAGTACCATAAGCAATTTGCCTAAGTTGTTGGCAAAGAAAGCAACCAGAACTATTACCGTATAGTAGTTGATGTCAAAGCCGGTAACTCCGTACAGACAGAAGAAAGATACCACTGTCTGTATTACGGACGCAACCGCCGCAAGTGCAACCGCCGTATCGGAATTTCCTTTAAAATGCGTAAGCGGTGTAAGTCCGCTCATTATTGATACTCTGTTTACAAAGGTTGAAAAACCGATTAGCAAAAAGTTGATTACCGCATAGGCAACAGGAGCAAAAAATACTGCGCTGCATATTGCCTGCGGGAACAGTCTTACAAGCACTGTAATTATTATTGATACAAGTGCAAGTCCGCCTGTGAGCATTGTTCTGCCAAAGAGCTTTTTTATGTTCAGGTTGATTTCCTGCATTATGCTCTTTTCGTCATCTTCGCCCATATAGTCATCGACCACTTCGGTTTCCTTAACGGGAGTGTCGTTATCGTCCGACGCATCTTTTGAAAAAAATCCCACAAGGCTCGACATTATCTTTTCTGATGCCGAATGAAAATCAAGCGGCTCAACTTCGTCATCGTCCTCTTCAACAATGACTGTACGCTTGGTTTCGGGCTTTATTACATGAGCGATTACCGACGGATTTTTTGATTTTATATATTCCTCGTACTCATATCCGACAACCTCGGAAAATTTGCCCGCTTTTACATTCAGTGCGTTCTGCTCGCCCTCTTTGCGGTAAACAGGCACTTTGGCTATAACCTTTTTGTGCTGTTTTACATCGGGCTCGGGAGTTTTGAACAGTTCGTCAAACTTGCCCTGCGGCTCGTTCGGAGCTTTGGGCGGTTTGGTATCGTCGTCCGTAATATCTATATCAATAGTATGTATACTTTTTATGTGAGTTTCGTTGTCGTTGAACTGGTCGACATCATCTAAAATATCTTGAGAAAAAGTTGTGCCCTCGGAATATTCGGGAGTAAGGGTGACAATTTCTTCGTCGTCTTCGTTTTCCGAGTCTGTATCTGTTTTTTCGTCGGAGTTTGTTTGCTCTGTTGACTTGTTTTCTTCAAGAGCGGTTTCTTGCTTTTCCTCCGATTTTTCGTCTTTATCCTGCTCCGTATTTTTTTCGGTTTCTTTTAAAATTTCGTTTTGCGGTGACGGGTAGTCATCGTCCGTACCCTCAAGAACAAGCTCGGCTTGCAGGGTGGTGGCTGTTTTGTCGCCTGAAATTTCATTTTCGTTTACAGTCTGTTCTTTATCCACATCAAGAGGATTGCTGTTTTCAAGCCTCGGCTTTTTATCTGCATTGCTGAAAATTTCGGCAACAGGCTGTTTTGCTCTGTATTTTTGAGCAGTAAGCTCCATTTTTTCCTGATCTAAGAGGTATTTTGATTCCTCTAAGATTTCGTCAACCTCTCTGTCACGGTCAATAAGCTTGCTGTCCTCATTGGTTTGGTTATTCGGCAAATTTATCACTCCTTTAACAAAAAGCGTTTATCTGTCTTTCATTGCGCTGTACATTATAATGCCTGCCGCAACAGATGCATTAAGAGAATTTATTTGTCCTTTCATCGGCAAAGATACTATAACATCGCATTTCTCACGCACAAGTCGGGAAATTCCCTTACCCTCGTTGCCTATTACAATTGCGCACGCACCCGAAAAATTGCATTTTTGGTAGTCTGTACCGTTCATATCTGCACCGTACACCCATACGCCCTTGCTCTTAAGGTCATCAATCAGGGCGGCAATGTTTGTTACTCTTGCCACACGCATATATTCTATTGCACCGGCAGACGCCTTGCCTACTGTGTAGGAAAGTCCCACACTGCGTCTTTTCGGAATAATTACACCGTGAACTCCGGCACATTCTGCGGTACGGATGATAGCGCCGAGGTTGTGCGGGTCTTCGATTTCGTCAAGAATTACAATAAAAGGAGGCTCGTCCTTTTCTGCCGCATACGCAAGAATATCATCTACCGTTGAGTATTCTCTGACAGCGGCAAAAGCAACAATGCCCTGGTGGTTTTCGTTGCCGCTTACATAGTCAAGTTTTGTGCGGTCAACTTCTTTTACAAGTATGCCCTTGTCCTTGGCTTTGGCAAGAATTCCCACAACAGCGCCGCTCTTTTCGCCCCTTGCGACAAGAATTTTATCAATAGGTCTGCCGCTGCGGATAGCCTCGCTTACAGGATTTCTGCCTGCTATAACATCAGGCTTTACTTCTGTATCGTTGTTTCTGTTATTCATATAAAGCTTTCCTCGCTTTGTCGATAATCTGTTTTTTGAGTATCTGAAAGTCATAATTTTGTCTGTATGCTTTCAGATACTCTTTAAATTATAACACATATTAAATTGATTAGGAATAGTTTAGCGAAAAAAAGCTGTCGAGATATACTGCTCCTTTGTCAAAATTTTCGGGAATTATGCCGTACAGCCCTGTGGTTCTGTCCATAAAAAGATAATTGTGCATAGGGAACGGAGTAAGCGAGCAGTACAAAACCACAAACAGCAGCAACATAAAAAATGCGGGGTAAAACAGTACCTCACACTTTTTGTTGCCGACCGTCAAGCGGAAAGATATGAAAAAAGCTAAAGTACAGCAAATGAGTGCGGCGGTAAATTCGGGCAGAAAGTGGGTTTGCGCACCTGTGAGAGAATACAGCAGGCATATTGCCGAATATGAAAGGCAGAAAAACCAAAGGGAAACCGCCTTTGCGACAATAAATTTGCGAAACGGAATTTTTATACATAAAAGTTCGATTCCCGCCCATAAAAGATACGGAAAGAGCAAGGTTTTTTCTATTTCCCATATACTGTCGTTTACCGAACCGAACATTACGCCGATAAGTGTGTGTCCGCTCAAATCAAGCAGATTTTGCATAAAGACAGACATTATAACTGTAAATAAAATTCCCGCTATTTCAAGATACATCAGTTTTTTCTGCATATAATCACCTCGTTTGTAAAATATATGCAGAAATTACCTTGGTAATGATTTAGCGTGGGTTGCGTATTCGCAGAATTTTGCGCAGAAATTCTTTGCCGTTAAACGGAACAAGCGGATATAAATAGCTTTTGCTTGAGAGCGTACGGTTGGTGCAAAGTAAAACGAGATTTATTATAAACGCAATTATAAATCCCCATACATTAAATATATAGGTCAGTACAAGCAGGAGTACACGGCAGAATTTAAACGAGTAGCCGAGTTCAAAATTCGGTTGTGTGAAGTTTGCAACGGTGACAAGCGCCATATAAAGGATTGCCTCCATTGATACCCAGCCCGACTCAACGGCAAACTCAGAAAGAGCTATAGCGCCGATAATACTAAGCGGTGTGGTAAGACTGTTCGGAGTGTTGAGAGCGGCAAGCCGCAGTCCGTCAATTCCGACCTCCATAAGAATAAGCTGCCAGAATACGGGAATGTTCTGCGGTTCGTCAAGCAGTACAAAGCGAAAAAACTCGGGGCAGTAGTCGGAATTTTGCAGTGCAAGCAGCCACAACGGGGTTATAAGCACGGTTACTATTGTTATAAAATACCGTGCAAGTTTTAGGTATGTGCCTGTGACAGGCGGAAAGTAATAATCGTCAGCTTCTTCGAGCACATCAAAGATAGAAGTCGGCAAAAGCAGGGCAGACGGTGCGTTATCGACGAGAATAACTATATTTCCGTCAAGAATTGCCGATGCCGTGGTGTCGGGGCGCTCCGTGTGCTTTACCTTTGGAAAAGGGTTGTACCACAAATTTTTGTAGAGCGCCTCGACAAGGCTTTGCTGATTCATTGTAAGCGATGGAACATCAATGGCTTTTAAGCGTTTGTCGAGATTTGCAAGGAGCTTTTTGTCAACCTTGTTTTCCATATATATAACTGCGATATCTGTGTGGGATTGAGTGCCTACCGAGTATGCTTTTACCGTGAGATTTGTATCACGGATTCGCCGACGGATAAGGGCGGTGTTGTTTATCAGCGTTTCCACAAAGCCGTCACGACTGCCACGCAGAACCTTATCGTTGTCGGGCTCGCTTGTACTTCTCTGTGGGTATGTTCGTGTGTCGAGCAGGATAACTTCGGTAAAATCCTCTATTATAAGTGCGGAAATACCGCTTAAGACATCTGTACATATTTTTTTGAGGTCAGAAGTTACTTCTACTTCAACATAAGGGACTGCGGACTGTGCAAAATAGAGTGCGGATTTAAAATTTTCGGATTTTATATTTTTGTAAAAAAATTCAAGTATTTTTTCTGTAATGTCATCTTTTAAAAGCCCGTCAATAAAAAATAAAGCAGCTTTACGGTCGGCAATTATAAGGTCACGCTTGACAAGGTCAAAACTCTGTTCACTGCGCAGAGCGTCTGAAATTATTTGAAGATTTGTGTTGTAATCGGTAGTAAACATATTTCCTCCGTGTTGTATTAAATGATTGTTCAAGGTTTAGTTTTTAACATTTTATTGAAAATATGTTAAAAGATTGGAATTGATTAAAATCGGGTACTGAATTTTGAAAAAACTTAGAAAAAACCGATTTTAAAAAATTTTTTAAATTATTTTTTGAAAAATTAGCCTAATTAATGCAATTTTTGAAGTTTTTGTATGTATAGTTGAAAGGCAGTTTTAAATTTGCTTTTCAAACGGAGGTGTTTATGGAAAGAAAATCAAAAGGACTTACCGCCAAGGAAAAAACTTTTTGCAATTGTTTTGTAAGCTGCGGAAGTGCTGACGAGGCGGCTTATAACGCAGGCTTTGTCAGAAATCCCAAGAGGAGCGGAGAAGAGCTTTTATGCAGAGAAGATATTGCCGATGAAATTAAAAGGCTCGGCAAATGCCGCACAAGTTCGCTTTCGGAGATTGCCACCGTGGGTTACAGAAGGCTTGCTTTCGGCAAAATTTCTGACGCCGTGTCGCTTTTATATATGGAAAATCCGTCAAGGGAACAGCTTGAGCATATGGATTTGTTTTTGATTTCAGAAATAAAAAGACCAAAGGACGGTTCTATGGAAATCAAATTTTTTGACAGGCTCAAAGCACTTGAAAAGCTGACAGACGACAGCGAAAAAGAGGACAGGGCAACTCCTTTTTATGACGCTATTGCCAAGGGAGCGGAGGCATTGAGAAGTGAAACCGATGAAAGTTGATACTTTTTCAAAACAACAGCTTAAGGTGCTTTCGTGGTGGTGCAAGGAGAGCCGATACAAAAATTACGACGCAATCATCTGTGACGGTGCAGTGCGTTCGGGCAAAACTTTCTGTATGAGCATTTCGTTTTTTGCGTGGAGCTTTTACAGCTTTGCAAATTCGGATTTTGCCCTCTGCGGAAAGACTATTCGCTCTCTGCGCAGAAATATGGTAACTCCGATAATTCCCGTGCTTAAAAGCCTCGGATTTGAGTGCAGTGAGCAAATTTCAAAAAATTTACTTATCGTGCGCTACGGCGATATTGAAAACAGGTTTTACCTTTTTGGAGGTAAGGACGAGTCCTCTGCCTCTCTCATTCAGGGTATGACACTTTGCGGTGTGCTTTTTGACGAAGTGGCGCTTATGCCCCGTTCTTTTGTGGAGCAGGCGCTTGCAAGATGTTCGGTAAACGGTTCAAAGTTTTGGTTTAACTGCAATCCCGAATATCCCCGTCACTGGTTCTACACCGAGTGGATTCGGAAAGCCGACAGCAAAAATGCGTTATACCTGCATTTTACAATGGAGGACAATCCGTCACTTTCAAAAGAGGTGCGACAAAGGTACGAGGGTTTGTATTCCGGTGTGTTTTATCAGCGATTTGTGCTCGGCAGATGGGTTGCGGTGCACGGTGCGGTGTATCCGTTTATGGACGATGAAAAAATGTACTGCGAAGTGCCCAATGTCGGTTTTGACGATTTTGCGGTTTCGTGCGATTACGGTACGGTAAACCCTGCGTCATTCGGTTTGTGGGGTGAAAAAAATTCCGTATGGTATCGAATTAAGGAGTATTATTTTGATTCCCGCAGAGAGGGTTATCAACGCACCGACGAGGAGCACTACGCAAAACTCGAAGAGCTTGTCGGCAACAGAAAAGTAAGTCGGGTAGTAGTTGACCCGTCAGCCGCAAGCTTTATTGAGGTAATACGCAGACATAAAAGATTTAATGCAGTGCCCGCCGAAAACAATGTTGTAAACGGTATTCGGCTTGTAAGTCAGGCACTCAAGGACGGCAGAATAAAAATCTGCTCAACCTGCAAAGACGCAAGGAGAGAATTTGCACTTTACAGGTGGGACACAAAAAACGGCGCAGATGTGCCGATTAAGGAGAATGACCATTCAATGGATGATATAAGGTATTTTACGGCGTCAATATCGACAGGCAAAAAGGGCTTTTCGGTATTTGCCCTTAGGCGATAGGAGGTGTTAGATTGAATTTGTTTTCACGCAAAAAGAAAGAGAGCAAGGGCACGGTTGTGCAGACCGCACAGAGGAAAATCAATTCCCCTCTTGCAATGTTTTCGGATGTGAGCAGTACGGCTGCGGAGCGTGAATTGTTCAGAAATCTGCGAAAATCAGTCCCGGTAATAGATGCGGCAATATGTAAGCTGATACGCTTGCTCGGTACTTTTACCGTTACGGCAAAAAACAGCCGCTGTCAGCAGATTATTGATGATTTTATGAGCAATGTATGCACAAACGGCACAGGCACGGGCATTAACGGCTTTGTGTATTCGTATATGGAGTCACTTTTGACTTACGGCGAGGCTGTGGGCGAAATGGTGCTTTCCCGTGACGGAAAAAGAGTTGTCGCACTTTACAATGCAAGTGTTGACGATGTTGAGATACAGGAGGGCAGTTCACCGCTTGACCTTGTGATTTGCACAAAAAACGACGGAATGATTACCCCGGTTAAGTATTCAAACCTTGTGTTTGCCACTCTGTTAAATCCCGAACCCGGCACTGTCAGAGGCAGTTCGCTTTTAAAAGGTTTGCCGTTTGTAAGTTCGGTGCTTTTAAAGATTTTTGAGTCAATCAAAACCAACTGGGAAAGGGTAGGCAATGTGCGTTTTGCGGTTACTTGCAAACCGTCCGACAACACTGTATTTACAGAGGACAGCGCAAGACTTATTGCAGACGAATGGAGCAAGGCTATGCGCAGTGAAAGCGTGTGCGACTTTGTTTCGGTGGGTGATGTATCGGTAAAAGTAATCGGTGCGGAAAATCAGATTCCCGATTGCGATGTGCCGATTAAGCATCTGCTTGAGCAGATTGTTGCAAAACTCGGTTTGCCGCCGTTTTTACTCGGATTTTCGTGGTCAAGCACGGAGAGAATGAGTGAACAGCAGGCGGATATTCTTACAAGTGAGCTTGAATATTACAGAACATTGCTCAACCCGATTATCACCAAAGTTATAAGAACTGTGTTAAGGCTTGAGGGTTACACCGACGGTTTTGCGGTTGAATGGGACGACATTAATATGCAGGATGCGGTTCAGCTTTCAAACGCAAGACTTAACAATGCAAGGGCAGAACAGATTGAATTTGAAACAGGTAAGGTGAAAAATGACAGGAGAGATTAAAAAGGAAATTAATGCGGTGACAGACAGCACAACCGCCGAGGTTACCGATAAGGAATTGGAGCTTATCAATGCGTATTCACGCAGAAAGCTGACAAAGGACGAGGTATATGTTTTCGGTGTGGTTTTGTGCGACAACGATATTGACCGTGACAACGAGCGTTTTACTGTGGAGTCGCTTTTTGAACTTGAAAAACTTTTTGTAGGCAAGACGGGTATTTTTGACCACTCGCCGACAGCCAAAAACCAGACGGCAAGAATTTTTGCCTGTTCGGTTGAAAGCGTTGACGGCAGAAAAACGGCAACGGGTGATGATTATTTCAGACTTACCGCAAGGGCATATATTCCGAAAACCAAGGGTAACGATGAGATTATTCAGGCGATTGACAGCGGTATTTTAAAGGAAGTAAGCATAGGCTGTGCCGCAGGTGAAGTAAAATGCAGTGTTTGCGGCGAAAGCCTTAATCATTGCTCGCACATAAAGGGCGAAACCTACGGCGGCAGAAAGTGTTACAGCGAGCTTTGCGGTATTTATGACGCTTACGAATGGAGTTTTGTTGCCGTGCCTGCACAAAGAAGTGCGGGAGTTATTAAAAGTTTTAAGGGAAAGGAAATGAAGATGGAAGAAATTTTAAAGAGCATTTACACCGAAAAGGATATTAATTTAAGCGGTGAAGAGTGCAAAAAACTTTGCTCGTACATAGATGAGCTTAAGAAAAGTGCCGCCGACGGAGTATATTACCGTGACAGCCTTACTTCGGAAGTGCTTAGATTATCGGCTGTTGTTCAGCCTGATATTTCAAGAGAAACTATGGAGAGCGTTGCAAAGAGTATGAGCGTAGTTCAGCTTAAGGAATTTAAAAATGCTTTTGAAAAAAGGGCGGACAGCATTTTGCCGTCGGTTCCCCAGCTTTACAAACAGAAGAACGATATTACAGCCGAATCAAACGGCAATTTTAAAATATAACGGAGGATTAAATAATGAATGTAAATTTTAACGGTTATGACGAAAATGTGCTTACTTTTGAGGCAGGCACCAATCTTAAAACAGCGGGTGTTCCTGTAAAAATGACTGATGACGGCAAGGTAACGGCCTGCACAAGCGGAGAAGTATTCTGCGGTATTTGCCTTTCATTGAGAGGCGGTTATGCAACGGTTCAGCTTAAGGGCTATGTTACAATGCCCGCAAAATCAAAAATCACAGTGGGTTACAAGAAACTTGCTGCGGGCGAGGGTTCTGCAGTGGCATCATCAACAACAGGCAGAGAGTATCTTGTGTTAAATTCAACAGCCGACTCGGTTGGCTTTATTCTTTAAGGAGGTAAAAATTATGGCAAATTTTGAAAATATAACAATTGAAAAGGGAATGTATCAGCAGAAGGGCAAGACACTTACAGATGTACTTGAAACTCTTGACCCGTCGGAAAACTATAAGGGTACGGCGCTTTCAAATCTTGACGCTTTTTCAAGACAGCTCAAGCGTTTTGACATTAAGGTGAACGGCAGCGGCAGTGACTGCGTGGAAAAATTCTTCCAATCCTCGGATTCGGCGGCACTTTTCCCCGAATATGTCAGCCGTGCGGTAAGACAGGGTATGGAGAGAGCGGATATTCTCCCGCAGATTGTGGCTACCGTTACAAATATTGACGGTATGGATTACAGAAGCATTGAGTCCGATATGACAGACGATGACAAGACTTTAAAGCCTGTGGGCGAGGGCGCTGTAATTCCGCAGACAAAAATCAAGACAAGAGAAAACCTCGTAAAACTTCACAAGCGTGGCAGAATGCTTGTGGCATCATATGAGGCGGTAAGATTTCAGCGTATTGATTTGTTTACGGTTACATTAAGACGAATCGGCGAGTACATTGCAAGGGCACAGCTTAAAGACGCTATTGATGTGCTTGTAAACGGTGACGGCAACGCAAATCCTGCGGCAAATGTTGATGTTGCGGCGAGCGGTTCAATTACTTATGCCGACCTTTTAAAACTTTGGTCACAGCTTTCACCGTATGAACTCAATACAATTATTGCACCGACAGACGCTATGCAGAAGTTGCTTTCTATGAGCGAGATGCAGGATGCAAACGCAGGTCTTGATTTTCAGGCAAGCGGCAGAATGATTACACCGCTCGGAGCATCTCTCCTTCATGCTCCGGAAATGACAGGCAGCAAGATTATCGGTTTTGACAAGAACTGCGCACTCGAAATGGTACAGGCAGGCAATGTAAATACCGATTATGACAAACTTATTGACCGTCAGCTTGAAAGAGCGGCAATCACCTGTACCGCAGGTTTTTCAAAGATTTTTGCGGATTCCGTAAAGACTTTGTCTTACTGATGAGGTGAAGTTTTGAATACGGGCAACATTGTTGAAAAATTTGAACTGCTTTCCGGTATTGAGAGCAGTGAGTCGATTAAGTGGCGTAGTGTTGTGGACGATGCCTGTGCCTATGTGTATTCAAGAATTGCCGACAAACCGCTTTCAGTAAGCGATGAACGCAGGATTGAGTTTTTATGTGCCATATATGCGTACAAACTTTATGTTATGTGCGGTAAAAGCGAAGTTTCTTCATTTAAGGCGGGAGATGTTACCGTGACAGCTCCCGCTGATGAGGGCGACAAAGCCGAAAAGCTCTGGCAGGACCAGCTTGCAAAATGTTCTGATTTAATTAAGAAAGAGGGATTTTTGTTCGGGAGAGTGGTAACTTGAAAATCTACGGCACAGTAGGCAAACTTATTGACAGATACGGCACGGAAATTACGGTCGATAACGAAAAGACAAAGGCTTTTATTCAGCCGATAAGGTATAACAGCAGATATTACGGTACAACAAAACGCAAAGTGTCGGGAACGGTTACTTCGGAAAGATTTTTGTATATAGGCAAGCCCGAAACAAAACTGACTTGCGACAAAAGCGTAATACAAATCGCAGACCGTAAATATATTGTTAGGAGATACGATATTTACCGTGTGGGCAGGTACGGAGTATATGCATATGGCGTACTTGCACCGTGCGGTGAGGTATTGGAGGATGAGTATGAATCAGATAACTACACAACTTGACAGAATTATTGCAAGGCTTAAGCAAAACGAAAAACTTGCAAAGGTAAAATTTATCAGAGAGCACGGAAACCACGGTGCAGAGATAAATTTAACAAGTTTTCTTGCGGTAGTTGCGGTTACGGATACCGTACTTTCAAAAAAGTATGTGGGTGATTATCTTTCCGCATCTGTAAAGGGCGAGCAATTTTTGGCAAAAGTGCAGATCTTTGTTTATGCTCCTGCCGATGAAAACGGCAGCGGACTTTCTGAAATAACCTGCGAGATTATGCAGGGATTGAAAAAAGCGGATACCGAAAAAATAATTTCGGAACTGTCGGTATCCGCAATTGATTTTGATACGGATATAAATGCTATTTTCAGAAAAGTTGAGTTTACTATGGAATTTTTTGTTTGCGAGGAGGTTTAAAGGTTGAGGGAATTTTTAAAGGGAGAGGATATTACCGTGCTTAAAAACGGCAATATCCTTGGAGGAATAATAAGTGTTGAAACGCAGAAAAACAGCACGGTTTATGAGGTGAAACAGTATATGAGCGACAGTGTGAGCTGTGCACATACAAAGGACGAATACACTGTTACCATAGAGATGAATGTGCCGAGCAGAGAGGGCTTTTTAAAGGAAAGCAGAATGGACAGCATTGAACTGAAAACTGCCGACGGCAGTGAAACCTACAGAAATTGCACGGTGAAAAGTGCATGGTGCAGACACAAATCCGCCGATTTTTCAATACTGAAAATGGTGCTCGGCTGCGAGAAAAGAGAGGTTACATAATGAATTACAAAGAAAACGATTTTGCCAAAAACGAGGGACAGGCTGAAAAAATCAGCGAGGAACTTGAAAGAGAGAGCAGACGATACAGTCACGGATTTTCGGAGGAAGAAGAGGCAAGAGAAAGATGACGCTTGTTCCTATGAGATTTAAAAACTATGAATGGAGATATAATCCGGAAGAGATAAGTTTTGAGTGTGAAAAAAACATACAGGAGCTTAACTCGCCGAAAAACACGGCATATATTCAGAATCTCGGCAGAAAAAACAGGCTTATAAAAGGAAAAGGTCAGCTTTGCGGAGAGGATTGCCACGAGCAGTTTGCAAATTTGTGGAAAGTTTTTGAGGAGGGCGGAGTAGGTGTGCTTGCTTTGCCGTTTATAAAACCGGTGTATGCGGTGTTTGAAAAACTTACGGTAATCGGCGAGCCTGTACCCGATATGCTTACATACAGCTTCGTTTTCAGAGAAGTTATGGAGAAAGAGAAGAAAACGGCGGTAAATACATACATCACAAAAGCAGGCGACTGTTTGTGGGATATTTCTTACGCTTTCAATGTTCGGATTGAAACGCTGTTAAAACTCAATCCGTGGGTTAAGCGGGCGGACGAGCTTATGCAAAAAGGAAAGGTGATAAAGCTGTGCTGAAATTTAAGATGACAACGCATAGCGGAATGCTTTTACTGCCATCACCCGTTACCGTGGTGTATAACAGTGAGTTTTCTGTGCCTGCCGATGATGTAACCGTTGAATTTCCGTATATCAAAGGATGCGAGGACGGCGATTTTCTTTACGGCTTTGACGGCGAAAACTTAGTGTTTAAGGGGCAGATTGACGAAATTATCACCAAAAGCAGCGGTGAGAAAATTACCGTAAAAATTACGGCGAGGAGTATGGCAGGTATTTTGCTTGACAACGAGGCAGAACCTTGCATTTACTTTAATGCGTCATCATCCGTGATTTTTGAACGGCATTTACAGCCGTTTGGCTTTAACGGTTACATCGGCGACAACAATCCTTATTTCGGTTATATAAAAATCAGTAAGGGCATGAGCCAATGGCAGGTGCTTGAAAATTACTGCGTAAATAAATACGGAAAAAAGCCGAGAATTACAGGCGACGGCAGAGTTATATTAAACGGCGGTATCAACGGTGAAGTGCTTTGCTTCGGCAACAATGAAAGTTACAGGTATATTTCGGCGGAAAGCAGAATAAAGCGTTACAAGGTGATTTCCGATGTCAGATTAAAGGTGAAGCAGGGCAACAGATACGGCAGTGTAATAAAAAACAGCCTTGCTGATACAAGGCTTGTGCGCAGAAGATATGTTGACGCATTGACAGGCGGTGGTTCTGTGGGAACAGCCGACAGAATTATAAGCACCAGCAACGGTAATGCTTTTGAAATTGAACTTGTATGTCCGTATATGCTTATGTGCGAGGTCGGCAACAAAGCAACGATTAACGATGAGGTTATCGGTTCTTATGACGGACTTTATGTGCACAAGATAAGATACACTGCCGACAGCAAGAGCGAAAAAACAGTTATTACACTGAAAAAGGAGATTTGATATGTGGATTGCGGAGAATTTAAGTAAAAATTCAATTAATAAACCTACAGCGGAGAGCGGTAATGTTGTGATGAGTGAAATCGGCAACAATGCGATCATCGCCTCGGGCGAACATATAGGACTTGATTTTGTTACACCGTACGGAATCGTGTCTATTCCTCCCGTAAAGGAAAAAGCTGTTGTACTTCCGCTTGCCGACAAGGAGGTTTGCGTGGGCGTTATTTCGGAGGTTTCTTCCGTTCAGCCGGGTGAAATCCTGCTTAAGTCAAAGGGCGGTGCAGAAGTATATCTGAAAAATGACGGCTCGGTATATATAAACGGTGTAAAGGTTGGTGACTGATACGGATACGCTGATTAAAAATAAAGATATTGCGGTTGACAGCGGCGGCAGGTATATTCATATTTCGGGTGACGATGAAATTTTACAGCAGGCATTTTTTAAAATCAGCGCAAAATTTGCAGGTTTTGTGTATAACCGTGAACTCGGATGTGAACTAAACAAGGTGGATTTTGATGATAAGAATTTTCAAGAAAAAGTTAATCTTATAATGTCGCAGGCACTGGCGGATTTTCCGACAGTTACTGCGAAAGTTTTGGCTTTGAGAAAACCGAAATTCAGTATCAGACTGATTTGCAACGAAAGCGTAAGAGAGGAGATTATTAATACAGATGATTACCTATGATGAAATTTACAACAGAATGAAATCGGAGTTTTCGGCAAAAAGCAAATATGATTTTGACGAAGCGAGTGATGCGGCAATAAGAATGAGAGTGCTTGCAGGCGAAATTTTTAACGCAATGACAAATATTGAGTGGCTGAAAAATCAGATGTTTGTTGCTACCGCAAGCGGCGAGTATCTTGATTATTTTGCATCTCAAAGAGGACTTGAGCGTAAACAGGCGCAGAAAGCGCAGGGTGAAATTACATTCTTTATCAATGAACCTGTTGAAAACAGCATTTTTATTCCTAAAGGAAGTATGGTCGCTACGGCAGATACCGAGCCGCTAAGATATGTTACTGTTGAAGATGCGAAGATTGCGGCGGGAAATACACTTGTCAGCGTTTCGGCAGAGGCGGACAAGGCGGGTAAGATTTCAAATATTCCCATTAATACAGCAAAAATCATTGTATCCGCACCTGCGGAAATCAATTACGCATATAACAGAGAACCGTTTGAGGACGGTTGTGACGAAGAAACCGACGATGAATTAAGGGAAAGAATTAAGGCAAGTTTTCTTGTGCCGTCAAACGGAACAAACAAAGCATATTACGAAAAACTTGCGCTAAGTGTACCAGGAATTACTAAAGCGGGAGTTATAGCAAAGGGCAGAGGTACGGGCACGGTAGATGTATATGTAAGCAACGGAGAAAATTCGCCGTCATCGGCGGCAGTGGCACAAGCACAGGTGCTTATCGCCAAAAACAGAGAACTGAATGTTGATGTTAAAGTTATTTCGGCACAATTGAGAAAAATTAATTTGTCTGTCGCAGTGTATGCTAAAGACGGATATATCAGAAATGATATAGTGAACATTTGTACACAGGTGTTTAAAGATTACTTAAATGAAATTGAGATCGGCGGTACTATGTATGTGGCGGAGCTTGGAAAAAGGCTGATGAACAGCGGCTGCATTTGTTCATATAAATTTCCGACGAATTTTGTTGATGTGAATGCGACGGCGGCGCAGGTGTTTTCGGCAGGTACGGTAAATATTGAGGTGAAATAATGAACAGCTTGGATTCAATGACAAAAAAGCTTGAAAATACTAAGATTTATGCAGTTAAGCCGGGCGGCAGAAATTATGCAGAGATAAAGGCATTTTCTGTCGGACTTGATATGATTTTTAATGAACTTGATGAGATGCTCGGGGAATACTATATAGATACGGCGCAAAGTTACGGACTTACCGAACGGGAAAGATTTACAGGCGCAGTGAGAGATGATTTGAGTATTGAGAAAAGGCGGGAACTTTTAAAGATAAGAGAGCAGACAAACGAGGAGTTTTGTACTCCCGAGGGTTTTAATAAGATTTTGGAGGGATACGGACTCGGTAATTTTAAAATCACCGAAAATCCGTCCCAAAACGCTTTGAGCGTAAAAATTTCCGATTCCTTGAGCGAATTAAATAAAGTATGGGTAAATAAGATGATTGAAAACGACTTCCCTGCTCATCTTGAGATTACGGTTGAATTTGCAAGTTGATTTTAAGGGCGAACGGTAAAGTGTGGTTCGGCTTACTTTAGTCAAGCGACAAAATATTAAATAACAAAAAATTTGAGCGGTAAACCACAACCCACCACTCATTAAAATACAAACAAAAAACTCCTATCGGTAATGGTTACTGATAGGAGTGTAATTTTTTAATCCTCATTTAATTTTCTGACCTTTTCCATGTGGCGGAAATGTTTATAGCGGTAAAGTACATTTTCTGCCCATTCTCGGTCAATTTTTATAAAGCCTTTAAGTTTTTTGTCTTTATAAGCAAATTTGTCAATGATTCCCTTTGACTTGCCGTATATTTCAAGTCGTGCGGTTTGTACATACGGTTCTTTGTTTTTGCCTGTAAAATATGTAAAGCCCATTGTGTTGGTTTCTCTGTCATACATTGACAGGTATCCCTCGTTTACTTCAATGTTTCCGAGCTTTTTCGATACCGTCTGGCTAATTGCGAGTTTTGTCAATTCTACAGCCATATCGTCAAGTCCCGATTCAAAAATAAACAGTTTTTCCTTGAATGCATTGAATGTTGGCACAATTCGCTTGTTGATGTTGCGCAGATTGCTGTATTTGTTTTCAAGCTCATTGTCGCAAAGCTGAAAACGGTCAATTTTAGGTATAAGGTAAACCATAAAACGGTTTTTCATATCGTTATATAAAAGCGGATAGTTAAGTTTAGCGGTGTAGCCGCAGGACGGACATCTGAAATCAAACAACTCTCCGTCAAGCACTCTTTTTCTTATAGTTTTATCTCGTGCAGGATTTATGCTTGTGTGGATTTCCGCTTTGCTAAGTTCTCCACAACCCGGACACACTATTGCTTTTATTACCTTGTCCGACATATTTCAACACCTCTTTCTAAAATATTATATCAAACAAGTACATTTTTAACAAGCAAATTCAAAAAAAATATTGATTTTATCTTTAATATCTGTCATAATAATAGTGTTATAAAAACGAACCCGCATTTATGCGTTAAAGGAGATATTGCTATGACTTTTTTTGATACTGTTAAAGGTACAGTCAACACTGCGGCAGATACTATTTCTAATGTTACTCAGAATATTGTTGAGAAAAACCGTACAAATGCAAAACTTAACCGTCTTCGCCTTATTATGAAATGTGAAAGTGAGCTTATGAACAGAGCATATATTGCTTTGGGTAAGTCTTTCTATGAGAATACAAAGAAAGGCGAGAGCGTTTCTGAAGAACAGCAGAAAAAGCTTTTTGAAGTAATTGAAAATTCCAAAGCTAAGATTGCCAAGGCAAGAGAGTGTTACCGTCAAATTGTTGACAGTTCAAACGATATTTTTTACGGTACACCCGAAACACAGCCGAAACCTGAATTTAAAAACGAAGAGGTTGTTGACATTACAGTTGCTTGCTCAAATGAAAACGAGTACAAAAGTTCTCCTTTCGAGGCACAGCCGGAGAAAAAGGAAGAGCCTGCAAAAGAAGTTCAGAACGAACCCGTAAAAGAAGAAGTTAAAACAGAAGAGAAAAAATCTGTTGATAGGGAGATGGAGGCTTTAAAGGCTTATGTAAATAAGCTCTCACAGAGAGATGCTAAGGACGAAAGCCTTGACGCCGACACCGAAACCGATGACAAAGAGTTATTTTGATTTTAACTAAAAAATAAATTCTTATCCGCTGTTCTTTGTGAATGGCGGATTTTTTTTGACGTGAATTTAGGCGGTTATTTATCAAAAGTTGGGGTAAATTATGGTTAACTAAACTTTTATAATTCTTATGCCAAAATTCACCTTAATTTCACACGGTCAATATAATATAATCATATACAGAGGCTATGATATTTACACAGTCAGAAAAAAGTATAGTATCATACGAAACGCCGATTTTTGTATCATTTTTGCATCTAAAAAAAATTGTTGTTCTTTTTGGCTTGACAAAATCACTGTATAGATATATAGTTATATGTATTAATGAGTGTAATACAAAGTGCGTATATAAAAGCTGATTTGTATAGAAAGGGAGCAACTTTTTAATGAAAAAGTTTGTGTTGATATTTGTTACTGCGGTTGCGGTGGCTAGTGTTTCTGTTTTTGCCGCATATAATTTACCGGAAAACACCGATGCATCTAAATACGAAAACACGCATACTATGGCGTCAACTGTTATTAACAAAAAGCCTGCAGAGTTTACTACATCGCCGAATGTTGATATGACAGGATTTGAACTTACCAAAAATTCGCCGTCAAAGTTGAACTTAAAATGCGTTGATGAGTATCAGGAAGAGTGCTTTCCAAACAATGCTTACCACCCAAAGGTGCTTGATTTAGGTAAAGACGGTTGGAACGGATACAGATACTGGGTGTCATACACTCCGTATCCGCAAGGCAATGATGAATACGAAAATCCGCATATTGTTGCATCGAACGATTTAATTAACTATTCCGAAATTAAATTTTCGCAACCTGTTCTCTCAAATTATAAAAATGGCAGATGCTTTAATTCGGACAGTGAGATTGTTTATAACAATGACTTGAATCGTCTTGAGATAATATGGAGATACACAGACTATGATATTGATTATGCCTCTCTTTTAATGAGTTATTCATATGACGGCAATACATGGAGCAAACCGGAAACTTTTTTTGAAACCTATGACAGAAAAAAAGAAGATATGGTAAGTCCCGGTATTGTATATGATAGCGGTACATACAGAGTATGGTATGTAAATGCTTATAAAGTAAAGTATCGTGAACTCAAGGATGGAAAATGGTCAAAAATAAGAATGTGTAAACTGCCTTATGAAAACGATGCATTTACATGGCATATAGATTTAATTAAGAATAATGATAAGTACGAAATTCTGACTTGTGCAACCAAAGATAAGCAAGATAGAAAACATATGAATCTTTACTATGCAAAGTCAGATGACGGATTGAAATTCGGCACTGCCAAAAAGGTTCTTGAGCCTACCGGTAACGATTTTGACTGGGACGGCAACGGACTTTACAGGTCGACATTTATGTATTCGGACGGAATGTATTATGTCCTTTACGGCGGAAGAAATGACGCCAAAAATTTTGGTGTGGGACTTTTATTCGGCAAAGATATGTATAATCTTTACGGTACAAACTGCGATTATATAAATGACGGAGTAAACAGCGCCGGGAAGTTTTGGAGATTTATAGATCAGTATAAAGATTTTTCAAGTGAATCGGAGATAAGCGAGGAAGGCTTTAAAGTTGACGGTTGACTTAGTAATGCTGATTTAGTTTAGAAAGGGTACATATGAAGAGAATACTTGCATTTTTGCTTGTGGCAGTTATGACTGCATCGGTTTTTGCAGGCTGTGCAAATACAGGAAATGCTGTTTCAAACGGTGTGAGTGAAAGCACAACATCAACATCAGAAACAAAGCCGCAGATACCATCAGCCGCTTTAAGCAAACAAACTAATTTAAAAAGTAAAAATACAGAAACTGACTCAAAAAAGAAATTTAAACAGGATTTTAATTTTTCTTCAAATTCAATAAGCAAACTTAATTTGATAAATTCCGACAGTACAATTGAAAGTTACTATCCGAACAATGCATATCATCCAAAGTTGATTGATATGGGTAAGGAATGGAACGGTTACAGATTTTGGTTGTCTTACACACCTTATCCAAGTGGTAATGACTACTACGAAAATCCGCAGATTGTCGGAACAAACGATCTTATAAATTATTCGGAGGTAAAATTTACAGAGCCGCCGCTTGCAAATTATAAAAAATCCGTACGCTATAATTCGGACAGTCATCTTGTATATAACAAAGAACTTGACCGCCTTGAGCTGTTTTGGAGATATACGGATTATGATACCGACTATATGGCATTGTATATGAGATATTCGTATGACGGTGATAATTGGAGCGACAAACTTGTCTATTTTGAAACCTACGAAAAAGAAAAGTATGATATGGTGAGTCCTGCCATAATCCGTGACGATGGTGCATATAAAGTATGGTATGTGTGTCATTATCAACTCTATTACAGAGAATTGAGAAACGGTGTATGGTCGCAGCCTCAGCCCACAGACTTAACTTTTGAAGACGGTGCATATGTATGGCACCCTGATGTAATAAAAACAAACCGTGGATATGAATTGTTAGCCTGCGCTACAACCAATAAAAAAGACAGAAAGCATATGAATCTGTATTTTTCAGCATCGGAGGACGGGTTCAATTGGGAAACAGCAATGAAAGTAGCTTCTCCGTCAGATGATTATACAGTGTGGGACGGCGGCGGACTTTACAGACCGTCATTCATATATGCGAATAATCACTATATAGTTATGTACAGTGCAAGAAACGATTACAACGACTTCGGTATCGGACTCCTTGTCGGCAGGAATATGTTTAACCTGCATGGTACCGATTTGGATTATATATATAATGGTCAGTCAGATGCCTCACGCTTGTGGGATTATCTGAAAAACGATTTATAAACCGTGCAATGCGACTTACGCACGGAAATGTTTGGAGGTGACAAAATGAATACTGAAAAGCGTGCTGTAGTGCTTGCTTGTGTAACACTGCAGTTTGATTGCGACCGAATTATTAAGATTGCAAAGCAGATTGCAGACGATACAGACTGCGACTTAAGAGTATTGTCTGTGCTTGAGCCTACGCACGATTACACCGAGGCAGCTTGGCAGATTGAATACCTTAATATGGTATCAAAACAGTTTGGTGCGGATATGACAGTGCTTTTTGATAAGAACGCAGATCGTGCAGCGGCTGAATTTGCCAAGAAAAATAATGTCGTAAGAATTGTAACGGGACTTCACGATGGCGGTAAAGAAAGCTTCCTTGTAGGCTTTAACATAATTTTGCCTGAAATGCCGCTTACAATGGTTGCAAAAGATAATATGGTCTATTCTATGGATGTATGTAAGGTATGTTCATAAGAATTTAAAATTATTTAATATGTTAATGTGATTTAAAAGTTTGCAAATTCTTTTTCTTTCTTAATATACTCTCCCTAAAAAGGCTGACTTCGGCAATTGATACCGAGTCAGCCTTTTATAATTATTTTGCTAAACTATAAATTATTTAGATTACCTTATAATTCAGCTGTGTTAAAATTCTATATTGTTTTCCAAAGTTGAATTAGCGTTAAAAAACATTATATAATAAATCGGAATATAAGTTATTTTGCCTTTTGTTTGAACTTTTCTTTCGTTTGATACTACAAAGGCTTTTTTTATGTGGTAGTCTTCATTTTGTACAAATGTATTAAGTGCACTGTGAACTGTGTAATCTTTGCCCGATTTAACCTCAATAGGTACTGCCGAAAGGCTGTTATAGTCATCTATCAAATAATCAACTTCGCCCTTACTGCGGTTGTCATAGTAAAATAATTTATATCCGTGCGCAGTCAATTCGCTTGCCACTACAGTTTCATATACCGAGCCAAGATTTATACTGCTTTTATTATCCAAAATTGCTCTGATATTATTACCGTACAAAATACTTGTCAAAATACCCACATCATTAAGATATAGTTTCAGCAGATTTTTTCCTGTGGATTCAATTAACGGAAAAACAGGATTGGAAATTGCCTGTACATTAAGTGCTATGCCGGCGCTTATAAGATATTCAAATTCATCGCTGTAATCTGTAAAAGTTTTGCCTTTTTTATTTTCAATGTTTTTTGCTATTACTCGTTTCTTTTTATTTTCCATATTAGAAGGAATAAGATCATAAATTCTGCGTATTTTTAGCTTTTTTTCTTCATCATATTTTGATGCGTCTGCTGCATAATAATCGTGTGTTTCGTTTTGGATATTTCGCACGGACTGAATATTTTTTTCATTAAGATATGAGTTGACTGCATCCGGAAGACCGCCTATAAGCAGATATTTTTGAAAATAATCCATCATTTTATTGTGCATATTTTCATCAAGTGATTGTAATTCTTTGAATTTATTTTGCACTGCGGAGATTACAAATTCATTCATTCCGTTAGCATACAAAAATTCTTCAAAATCAAGCGGATACATTCGTACTTTACGAATACTTCCTATAGGAATTGATGTTGTTTGCGACAATGTTACACCCAAAAGCGAGCCGCTTGCTATATATGTGAACTTATTATCTTGAGATAAAAACTTAAGCAGTGTAAGTAAATGCGGATATGCCTGAATTTCATCTATAAATATTAATGTGTCGGATTTAGCTTTCATTTTATTGCCTGCAATCATACTTACTTGCAAATAAAAATCTTCAATAGTTTTTGTATTGGCAAAAAGACGGTCGCCTATGGAATCTTCAACCATATTTATTTCAATAAAATTTTCAAATAATCTTTGACCTACATAACGAATAATATATGTTTTTCCGACCTGCCTTGCGCCGTCAATCAAAAGAATTTTTTGAGTGTCAGATTTTAAATGTTCGTCAATCAATTTTTCGATTTTTCTGTAGAGCATATCATTTCCTCCGTTCTGACTTTTCAAGTAAATTTTATCACAAATAATCTGACTTTTCAATAATATGATGTCGAATAAATTATAACTTTTCAAAGTTTGTGGGTGTGGGCAAAGCCCGCAAGACTTTAAAAAGCCTTGTTCTGATTTTTTAATTATTTAAGCAATGCAAAAGGGCTGTCCCAAAACGGGACAGCCCAAAATATTACGCTATATAATATAAGTACAAAAATGACTGAATTACATTTCAGCAATAGCAGCCTGTGCAGAGTAGCCACGAAAAACGATTTTTTGTTTTTAATTTCCTGTTTCAAAATATTAAAGAAAATAATCTCTTTAAAATGTACCGGGGGAATTTCCCCCTCGTCGCAGAATGCGACAGTCGCATTGGATTTTCTGCCGTTTACCTTAACATCTGCCATCTGTGTTCCCGTGCCGTCTAAGTTCAGATACCACCTGTAATGTGTTTTGCTGTAAGGTGTTACTTTTGAAACAAACTTTTGATAAATTTCACGGGGCAAGACCAGTTGTGAAAAATCAATCAGCTCATTCAGCGCCGCTTCAATTTTGCCAAGTTCCAAACCCGCTTCGTCGCTTTCGGTCGGGCAATCGTCTTTTTCATATTCTGCGGTCAACTGTGAAATCTTTTTATCAATGTCTTCTTTCTTTTTCAAAAATTCCTCTTTTGTGATTTCGCCGTCGCTGCGCATATCCAAAAGAATATCTTTTTTGGATTTTAGTTTTTCGATATTTGCAAGCATAACCGATTTGTTTTGTTGAGGAGCTTTACTATCCGGTTTATAACATTCTTGAAGTATCTCGCAGGCAAGCTTTATATCTTCGGCTCTTGTCCGCCATACCTGCTCCATAATCATTTTGCCCATCATTTCAAGCTTCCAATCGGGTATTTCCGTCTGGTCGCAGTAGCCTGTATCGTCCAATCCTGCGTCACGTCGTTTTTGAGCAGAGCCGTTATTCAGCCTGTTATAGCACAGGTATCCGTATGACCAAGGTGCGTTGTTATTTTTATGCCAGCGATTTCTGCGGAAAGACGCTCCGCATCGACATTTCAATTTGGTTGCCCACAGGTCTTTTGTTTCGTTTTTACCGTGATTCGGTTGTTTCTTCTTGCCGTCGGTAGAAACGCCTATTGTTTTTGTTACTCTCCGTTGTTTGATTTCCTGACACCGATACCATTCTTCCTCGGTTATAATAGGCTCATAATCGCTTTTTACGAGCATATATGTGGAAAAATCGTTATTAAGTATTCGTTTTTGTTCAAGATAGTTGTTGCTGTATGATTTTCCGTAAGCCTGATAACCCATATATGTAGGGTTATTGACAATTCTCGTAATTACGCACGGTGACCACTTTACCAAACCCGATGCATTTTTTCGTCCAAGCCGTGTGAGCTCGTTCGCAATTTTGGAAGCGCCCATTTCGCCCTGTAAGTACAAATCAAAAATCATTCGCACGGTTTCCGCCTGTTCGGGGTTTATCGTGTATGTGGATTTTGCTTTACGGTTATAACCCAAGATATTTCCTCTGCCGTACACCATACCTTGCTGGCGGCTGATATGCTGTCCGGCTTTTACACGCTCCGATGTTTTGCGGCTTTCTTCTTGTGCAAGAGTTGCCATAATTGTCAGTCGAAGTTCACCGTCTCCGTCCATTGTCCAAATATTATCCTCCACAAAATAAACCTCAACGCCGATATTTTTCAGTTCTCTTGTGGTAACAAGAGTGTCAACGGTGTTTCTCGCAAATCGGCAGACCTCACGGGTTACAATCAAATCAAATTTTCCTTTCTTTGCGTCCTCTATCATTTGCAGAAATGCCGGTCGCTTTTTCGCCTGCGTTCCCGTTATTCCCTCGTCGATATATTTGTTCAGCACCTCCCAGTTGGGGTGATATTTCGCTTGGTCATCGTACCATTCAATTTGATTTTCGAGAGCAGCCATCTGTGCTTCGTGTTCGGTGGACACACGGCCGTAAAAGACCATTTTGCGATGTCTGTTGCGATCAAGAAAATCGTAAGGATTCCCGATTTTCGTGTTGTTTTTAAAAATTGTGTTTGTCATAAAAATTCCTCCTTGTGTTTTTAAGTATATTTGACATTAAGCCGCCTGTGAATTGTGCGGATTTTCGGATTTAACTTTTTCTCTCACGGCGTCAAATGTGGCTTTGTTTATAAGCCCACGCTCATATAGAATTTCAATAAGCATAAGCGCTGCATATAAGCTGTCGATTTTCTTATTCATTATCGCTCCTCACCTCTGTTTCTTTCTCTTTGTCTCTGCCACTTTTCAAGCAGGCTGATAATTGTCTTTTGCATATCAAGGCTTGTATAACTTTTGGGGAAATATTTGCGTATATCTTCGGTTTTGAATTTGACCTGTTCTTTTTGATTGGGCTTTTCTTCACTTAAAACGGCAAATATTGTGTCTATGGACAGTCTGCCTTGCTCGCTGAATTTTCGCAGTCGCTGTGCCTGGGATAACGAAGGCGTGGCATCTGTGTATTCTATTTCTTCGGCTAATATTTTCTGCTCATTCTCGGGCAGATACGAGAGCTCGACAGCCGGAGTAAAGGCTATCCTTTCTTCGTCAACGAGTTTCAACAGTTCGGGTATTAAGTGCGTTAAGCGGATATATCGTTGCACCTGTCTGCCACTTTCATTGTCCGAAATGCTATCTCTCGACTTGTGGACAACTTGTCCATAAGTTTTCCCCTGATGTTTCATTGCTTCAAGTTTCATCTTGTAAGCAAAAGCTTTTTCGCTTGGCAGTAGATGTTCTCTTTGCAAATTTGAATCCACCATTGCTATTACAGCTTCATCTTTTGTCATATCTCTGATTATTGAGGGAACGGTTTTTATTCCCAGCTCTTTGCAAACTTCAACTCTCCTGTGACCGCTGATGATTTCGTAAGTACCGGCGGAAAAAGAACGAACAATTATCGGCTCAAGTAAACCGTTTTCCTTTATGCTCTCTTTCAGCTCTTCATTTTCAATTCCGTCTCTTTTCTTAAACGGATGATTTTCAAAGGGAACAAGTAAATCTATGTTGATGTTCTTTATTGGTTCTTGCATTTCAATGCCTCCTTAATCCAATATTTCAATTTCTTTCAGTGAGATGCCTTTGCCGTTTCTCTCATAAATCAATCGAAGATTTGTACCGTTATCTATCTCATAAAATCCGAGATAACTCTGCCACCAGAACACAGGCGTGATTATCTTTCTTCCGTCGCTTAACTGAAAGAAAAGACGCATCATATTTTTGCTTGCCTCTGCTCTCATTATCAGTTTTGCAAAGTATTCGCCCTCTTTGTCTATGAACCGATAATCGGAAGTGATGATGTGTTCCTCTCTCATTTCATCTCTTGTGTATACTTTATTTGCTATCATCTTTAAGTCCTTTCTTTTACGGCAGGTAAGAACTATATATTTATTTATATATTTATACGGTTACCTGCTATTTGAATTGTTTTGAACGGCGAGTGAAAATGATAGTTGCAACAACCGTTTTTCTGTATCAAAAAGGAGCCGAAACCATCAAAAATTCTCTCTGTAAGCCGTTTTATTTTAAAACAAATATCTGTTATCCTCTTATCCCGAATCGTTAAAAACGTTGCTGTTTGGTGGAGATTTGATGCTTCTTTTAGAACAATACAGAGGACAACAGACAACGATTGCTCGAAAACTTTGTTTGCAATCCTTCCGACATTTACGGCACAAGTCGTTGTATGTTCTTCTGCCTGTTTTGGGACTGATAAAAAAATCCCATTCCTGTTTCAATTTCTTTGATAATCTTGCCATAGAAAAAACTCCTTTCACTCATTTGGACAAAGGGTGTCAAAATGCACACCCAAATTCGCCCGATTTTGAAAAAATTTTTAATACCCTTCACTTGTTTGAACCAGGAAGCGAAAAAATGGGGGTATTTTTGAAAAGAAAATTAAAAGTCCTTTCACTTGTTTGAAATGGGAAAGGATTCTTGGGGGTGTTTTTGCAAATATTTTTAAAAATTTCTTTTGAAAACAAAAAATCTCCTCCCGATTCATGAACCGAGAGGAGAAAGTGTTTGAAAAAATATTAAGTTGTAATCTTTACAGCATTAACTTCCCAAAAATGAAAATATATTGATTTTGGGAAATAAAATCATACCCAATAACGCTTATCGTCGTTGAGAAATGAAATATTTCATTGAAATATAATGGATTCAGTTGAAAAACAAAACATAAAATGTTATAATCTATTGTAGATATTTATAGCCTTTTTAATTGCTGTCGATTAGGAGGTAAATAATGGCGATTTCATATAACAAGTTGTGGAAACTACTTATTGATAAAAATCTAAATAAAACCAAACTTCGCACGGAAGCAGGGATTTCATCAAACGCAATGGCAAAGCTCGGAAAGAACGAATCTGTGCAGGTTGAAGTGTTAGCAAAGATTTGCTGTCGTCTTAACTGCACGATTGACGATATATTAGAAATTTTACCAGAAGAAAACTAAGGGGCAAATATAATGGATATTACAACAAGAACAAAAATAGACGCCATATGGCAAGGTATGTGGGATAATGGAATGGCTGACGCCAAAACAAACATTACTCAAATTACATACTTACTTTTTATTAAAATGTTAGATGACGCTCAAATCAAAAAGGAAGCAAATGCCAACGCTTTTGGTGTAAAAATTAAAAATCCTACATTTCCCGAAGGGACTTTTGCCGAGGATAAAGATGAGGACGGTAATGTAATAGATGCTGTCGCATACGAAGATTTAAGATGGCACAACTTTGTGCATTTCTCAACCGAGAAAATGTACCATATTGTTAAAGATTTTGTTTTTAAATTCATTCGTGAAATGCACAACGGAGAAAACAATGCTTTCTCCAGATTTATGACCGATGCGAAGCTTGATATTCCCAGTGGAAAAATTCTTGAAAAGGTTATTCGCGGATTGGATGATGACGAACTGAATCTTGACAACAAAGAGATTATGGGTGATGTTTATGAGTACTTGCTTGCTAAGTTATCCGTAAACGGTACAAACGGACAGTTTCGCACGCCTCGACACATTATCAATATGATGGTGCAGCTAATGCAGCCGAAATTAGGCGAGAAAATTTGTGACCCCGCAATGGGCTCTGCCGGATTTTTGATGGAATCTGCTAAATATATTGCCGAAAACCAAAAAGGCGAACTGAATAACAAAGAAAGCAGATACGCTTTTAACAATGAAATGTTTTACGGAAATGAAACCGACCCTGATATGCTCAGAATCGGTACAATGAATATGACATTGCACGATGTATCCAATCCGCAGATTTATTACAAAAATTCACTTACCGATGATAACAAAGATGAATTCAAGTATGATTTGATTTTGGCAAATCCACCATTCAGTGGCTCTCTTGATGCTAATGACCTTGCAAAATCCCTAAAAGATATTTGCCCGTCCAAATCAACGGAGCTCCTGTTTATTGCTTTGTTCCTCAGAAGCCTTAAAATCGGCGGAAGATGTGCTTCAATCGTTCCTGTCGGTGTAGTAAACAATACTAATGAAAAGGCATACACGATTATTCGTAAGGAATTAGTTGAAAACCAAAGATTGAGAGCAATCATATATATGCCGAGTGGCGTATTCAAGCCTTATTCCGGGGTGCAAACCGCTATAATTATCTTTGATAAAACAGAAAACGGCGGTACCGATAAGGTATGGCTTTACAATATGGAAGCCGACGGATTTTCTCTTGACGACAAGAGAAACGAGGTAAAGTCAAACGACATTCCTGATATAATCGAAAGATTTCAAAATTTAGACAAAGAGGAAAGCCGTACCCCATACGAAAAATCTTTTTTCATAACAAAGCAGGATATCGTTGACAACAACTATGTGCTCAGCCTTAACAAATATCAGAAAAAAGAAATTGTAAAGAAAGAATATCGCCCTACTGCCGAAATATTGAAATCTATAAATGATTTGGAAGTTCAGTTCAATGAACTTATGGGTGAGATTAGCAAAGGTACGAAATAATGGTTATTTGTTTAGAAAATGTACTTGAGTACGAACAACCAACTAAATACATTGTAAAATCCGAGAATTATTCCGATGATTTTGCTTTACCCGTATTAACCGCAGGAAAATCTTTTGTTTTAGGTTTTACCGATGAAACAGACGGCATATGCAAGGCGTCAGAAAATCCCGTGATTATATTTGATGATTTTACCGCTGATTGCAAATACGTTGATTTTGACTTCAAGGTAAAATCTTCAGCTATAAAAATTTTGCACAAGGCAAATGCAGAGGATAACCTTAAGTATTATTTTTACGCAATGCAGGCGATTGATTACACACCTTTTAGCCATAAAAGGGTTTGGATTTCCGAATATAGCAAATTCAAAATTAAAAATCGTTCTGTTGCAGAGCAGAATAACATCGTAAAGAAATTAGACACTGTTGCAACCGCTATAGATAATGCAAAGCAACGCTTAAATGCTCTTGATGAGTTGGTAAAATCACGATTTATCGAGATGTTTGGAGATCCACAAAATAACAACAAGCAATTCCCTACTAAAAAGCTTATTGATGTTGTTACACTTCAAAGGGGACATGATTTACCTGTCCAGAATAGAGATAGCCATGGTTCCGTTCCTGTTTATGGTTCTAACGGGGTATTAGGTTTTCATACTATCGCCAAATGCGATAGAGGGATAATTACAGGAAGGTCTGGAACCATAGGTGAAGTTTATGTTAGCGAAGAACCTTTTTGGCCTTTAAATACAACTTTGTACTCTAATAACACACATGGAAATAATTTGATATACTTAAAATACCTGTTGATGTTTTTTAATCTTAAAAGATTTAAGTCTGGTGCTGGCGTTCCAACTTTAAATAGGAACGAATTTCACGGGAAAGAAATAATGGATGTACCAATCGAACTTCAAAACGAGTTTGCTGACTTTGTTAAACTAATCGACAAATGATAATTTGAATATCAGTAAATTATGACCTTTCAACAGAGGTTACAGTGCTTTAATAAAATCCTCCAAAAGCCTTGAAAACAAAGGATTTATCGCAATGTGTTCGCCTTATCTCTTTATACGGTTACACACAAGTTTACTCTTTCCCTCCTTGCTCATAAGGGCAAATGCAAGGGCAAGAAAATCTCATAACAAGATATAACAGAGTGTGGCAATCGGAGAACTGTGATGTATGTGCGAATATATTATAACGGAGGATTTTCAATGGACAAGTATATTTACGATGATAAAAATGGTCTGTGGTATGAACTGCAAGGAGATTATTATATTCCTTGTCTTATCTTACCAACCGAAAAAGAACAGCCTATCGGTTTGTGGGGACATCGGCATTTGCACTATCTGAAAGAATATCACAGGCTTACATATACCAATTTGCTCACAAGCGGAAGGCTGAACGAATACCTTGCCGAGATAGACAAACAGGCAAAGGATATGTTCCTTCGGTTGATAAAACAGATGTCGGAGCGTGAGGGCGTAACCGAGCAACTAAAGACAGAAAATCAAATGGAGTGGGTTGGCAGGATGAATAATATTCGCAGTAGAGCGGTGGAGATTGTAAATGCAGAACTGATTTACAGTTAAGCCGGAGCGGCGGCGAGGAAAACCTTGCCGCCGTTTTTATGTATATGACCGAAAAATCAAAGATTTATGGTATAATTCTAAAAGAGTTATTTTTTTAAGACCATCGCCTCAAAAAACGTACTTAATAGGTGAAAGCGCTTTTAGGTCAAATGAGGGAGGTGAACAACATGGATGATCTGAGAATCATAGAACTCTACTTTAATAGAGATGAACAGGCGATCAAGGAGACGGATACAAAGTACGGAAAACTCTGCCACAGTATTGCCTATAACATTCTAAATAATCACGAAGATTCTGAGGAATGCGTTAATGATACTTATGTGAGTGTGTGGAACACCATTCCGCCTACAAGACCGCACAATTTCATGTCCTTTATCTGCAAGATTGCACGAAATCTCTCTTTGAAGCGACTGGAGTTTATGAAGCGAAAGAAACGGTCGGCGGAAATTATTTTATCCTTGGATGAGCTTGCGGCAGTATTGCCGGATGAACGATATGCTCCCGATGTGAGCGACGAGGATGTAGGTAAGCTGATCAGTAAGTTTCTTCGCAGTCAGGAGGAATATGTCAGGAATGTTTTCATCCGCAAGTATTTCTATTTCGATTCTATAAGGGAGATTGCAAAGCGCTATTCTTTTACTGAGAGTAAGGTCAAAAATATGTTGTTCTACACCCGAAACAAGCTAAAAGATTACTTGATTAAGGAGGGCGTTGAAATATGAAAACACCGAGAATCGCAAATGCCATCGGGCAAATTGATGACGATCTTGTCGCCGACGCAGCTAAGTGCAAGAAGAAAAATAAGAAACATTGGTTAAAATGGGGTTCCTTGGCAGCATGCTTTGCAGTGATTGTAATTGTAGGGGCGGCAATCCTCCCATCGCTATTTCGGGAAAATGTAACACCGGAGGGAACCGACGGCAGATACAAGGACTTTTCTATCCAAGCCAGCGAATCTGCAATTGTATGGCCATGGGAGTATCAGACTGTATATGAAAAATATAGAAATGTCGAAATTGACGGTATTGAGTATCATGGAAAAGGCCGTGCGGTATCAGAAGCATGGATTGGCGAGAGAATTGGCAACTACACTGTGGTTGGATATGATGAAGTCAATAATGGAAAAAAATATTCTGCCGAGTTTGAAGCATATGCACTGAAGGATATTGCTCAAAGTCAGTTTATAGCCGTAAAGATGGAGGACAGTTATTATGTCTTTCAGAATGACGAGTATGCTCCTCCGAACACCCTTGGTGAGCTTATGGATGTCGTAAATCTGTCCGAGGTCGTGGAGCTTCAGCGCTTTTCCGAAGGAGACAATAGTCCTGATAGCAAACATTTTGCATTGAGCAGTGACGATTATGTGTGGGAAGTTCTGTCCGAATGTAGGAACGCCCCTTTCGTTGAAGATCAAACATGGACGGTTGGTGACAGAAGTTACCTCAGTTTTACGATTACTTCCGAAGCACTTGGTGTTTACAAAGTTGCTCTGTATGTGACGGAAGACGGCTATCTGTGGACAAACGCATTTAATTGGCAGTATCTATTCAACATCGGCGAGGATGCTGCAAGCAGGATTATCCATTATGCGAAAGAGAATTCCACTGAAGTAGAGTATGAACCGTACAGAAACTCGGTAGCCGGTACAATCATTAAGATTACGGAAGAATATATCTTGGTGGATGATTCTATCCTGTGCAAGAATCCGGCGGACGGTATCACCTACAAGGTTCTGCTAAATGACCTTCGTATCTCCCGTTATGTAGATTATGGAATTGTCAAGGTTGGTGATACCGTGCAAATTTCCTATGAAGGCGAAATTGATGAAACCAGTGGTAACACCATTGCAGGTGCAATTTCGGCATTTAAGGCAACAATCTCCGATGGAGATGTATTAATTCCTGAATGAACCACCTACGCCCTGTAAGACTTCAAAATCTTGCAGGGTGTTTCTCTGTCTTAAAATGTATGTAATCCCGCAAGGCAGGGGTACTGCCCTGCGGTGTTGTTTTCGGCATTAAAGCTATCTTTCTCTGTCGTGGGATTTTCGCTTTGGCTGGCTTCTCTGTCTGCCCTCTGCCTGTAGCCGCCTGAGCTGGTCACGAATACTTTTCTTTTCGGGCGGTGTAAGCCTTTCTTTTTCGGCTGGTCTGCGGTTCTCCCTGACCTCCCGCTCCCATGCGGCAAGGTCACGGTTGTACTGCTCCACAACAGCCTCCGCCTTGCGGTAGGTTGCCATGAACGCCTGCACATCGGGATAACCGTCCTCTTTCAGAACATCGGGTAGTTTATCCAGCTTTTCAGCGATTTCCTTTTCTGTCCGCTGTATCTGCTCTGTGAGCGCCTTGCGCTCCTTACCCTTGAAAATCCCTTTTGTATCGGCAAGTTGCTGTTTCAGCTTCGGAAGTACCGTATCCTGCAAATGCCGGATTTCTTTCGCCTTATCCTGCGCCTTTATCATCAGCTTTTGCATGGTGCGGAACTCTGCCATATCTATCTCAAGGACAGGCTTAGGCGGTATATCATGTTCACAGATTAGGTTTTGCAGGAAGTCCTTTGCCTTGCTGACAATACTGCGAAACAGACCCGGCAGCCAGCCCTTGCTTTTGATAGACTGGCTCGTTTTTTCGTGTATCTCTGTCCGCTTGACTTCTAAAATCTTTGCTTCGGAGATACCCGATAATAACGCCATATCCGCTGTCCTGTTCCATTCCTGCCTTGCGGCATTGTCGGCTTTGATTTCGTCCTCTTTGGGATTGTTCTTGCCGATTTTCTTGGTCGGCAGATAGACGCTGTTTTTATCAAATACCTTTAAGTGCTGCTCAGGATCAGAGATATGGCGGTTGATAAGTTCCGTATACACTTCCTTTATCTCCCGGAGAAAAGGCTCTCCCTTAAAGCGTGTATCTTTGGTAGTAAACAGATGGCTTTCGTATACCTCGCCTTTTTTGATGACGGTACAGCCTTTCCGTATCTGCCCGTCCTCCCCCGTGATTTCCTTTTTGGTGCGGACACGCTTTCCAGTCTCGTCAAAGAACACGCTGCGGGAAGCAATCTTCACATCGGGTTCGGGGAGCAGTTTCCTCTCGCTGAAAATCAGATGGATATGATAATTTGTCTTGCGCTTGTTGTGGTGGAGTGCGGACACGCATTCCACACCGTACCGCCTGCGGAACTCCTCTGTAAAGTCCGTGAGTACCTGCTGCGGCTCGTATTGCGTATAGATTTCGGGCAAGGCGATAATCAGCTCCCTTGCTTCAATACACTTTCCCTCTGCGCCGCTTCTCTTAAACTCCTGCTGGCTTTCCCTTGCAAGATTGCTCCAAAAGGTGCTGTCGGCGGTGCGGTAGGTGGCATAGAGATTTTCCTGCCTTGCATGGCTTGTAATATACGATATTCGCCCTTTGACATTGGGCAGCTTCGACATCTGGATAAAACTGTGTCTCGGCATACATCATCTCCGTTTTCTGTTGTCAAGGTGCGTCCTTTTTTGCAACCGTTTACGGTTGCGGCTGTCGCTGCGGCAGCGGTGACAGCCCCGTATCATACGCCGAAGGCGGTTGATACGGAAGCCCCCTGCAAGGGCGAAATACCCGGAGTACAAATCGAAGATTTGTGCGAGGGGTGTATTTCGCTCTCAAACGCCGAGGGCTTAGGGTTACTTTCCGAAAAGAGAATGGATGGTCATTCCACTCTGCGGACATCATCGGGTTTCAGAAGATTTCTTCCCTGATTGACCGTCAGAAACCGTTCCAGCGTGTCCCTGCGGATAATGGTCTTGCGCCCTACTTTGAGGACGGGCAGCTTTCCCCATTCCACCAGCTTCCGCATGGTATTCCTGCCGATACCCGTACATTCTGCGGCTTCCTCTATGGTAAGTCCCATTTTGACTGCGCTCATTCTATCAACCTCCTTTTAGAATACTCATTTTGCAACTATTGTTTTATCATTATACTTATTCTGTCATCTCTTGTCAACCTATTTCGCAACTATTCATAGTTTATTTACAACTTTTATTGAAATGAGGGTTGCAAAATAAGTATCGGCGTGTTATACTGATACCAGTCAGGAGGTGAACACCTTGAAAAAAGAAACCACATTCACCGCAAAACAGGTCGGCGGACGGATTAAGGAACGCCGCACAGAGTTAAACATTACCATGCCGGAACTCGGCAGGCGTGTGGGCGTGAACAAATCCACCATTCAGCGGTACGAAGCGGACGGGGTTGATCCGAAGCGCACAATGGTTATCAACGGTCTTGCGGAAGCGTTGCTCACTACTCCCGAATGGCTGACAGGTCTTTCCGATGATAAGGAATATGACACCTATACTCTCTGCCAGCGGGATATTGAGGAACACATCAGGAAGTATCTGGACACAGTTTCCCATACAGTAAAGGGCGAGCCGCACCAGCAGCTTCTCACGACATTTCTCGGCAAGATGGTTGACCTGTATACGGTTATGACCTGCTACTTTGCTGACGCTATGGAGGAAGTTGACCGTGTGGCGGAGGACAAAGGGCTGAAAGAGTCTCTTGGGCGGTACGCCATAGAGTCCGGGGCAATCATGGAGCAGGTATACCGCAAGAAGATGGAAGTACCGATTGAAGATATGAAACGGTTTTTAGACGGGATTTTACATATCCACGATGAGGGGCGCACAAAAATGTCGATGGGCGCACTTTTCGGGATAGTGGAGGAAGCCGAAGAAAGGCTATCCGAAAAAGAAAATTCCGTGGCACCTTGACAAGTAAAGACGCCAGTTGACTTTCACTGGCGGAAGTGACACAATTACTTTACGCACACCATATGTCACAGTCCCGATTGCCACGGATAGAAAGGAGTTTTTTATCTATGGCAAAAGGTTCTGTAAGAAAGAAAGGCAAAAAGTGGTACGGACGCTTTTACATTGAAGATGAAAGCGGCAGAAAAGTGCAGAAAGAGTTTGCAGGCACAGAGAGCAAGGCGGAAACAGAAGCCATGCTCCGCAAAGCGATAGCGGACTACGAGGAAAAGCAGTTTGTCGGGAAAGCGGAAAACATCACGGTAGGCGATATGCTGGATATGTGGGTAGAGGAAGAACTGAAACCCGGCAACTTAAGCAACGGGACGGTCATGTCCTATCAGGGAACGGTCAACCGTATCAAGCAATATCCCATTGGCAAACGCAAGCTGAAAACAGTGACCGCCGACCATTTGCAGGCGTTCATTGATTTCCTGAGCTACGGTGGGACAAACCCGGACGGGACAACTTCAAAGCCCATGAGCAAAGGGTATATGCTCCTGTTCTCGGCGGTGTTGCAAAATTCCTTCCGCTTTGCGGTTTTCCCGAAAAAACTGATTACCTTTAACCCTATGCAGTATGTGAAGCTGAGAGGCAGGAAGCAGGAAACGGATATTTTCTCGGACAGTGAGGAAGATACTTCCAGTATTCCTACTATCACGCATGAGCAGTTCCAAAAGCTGGAGGAATTTCTCAAGGCAAAGGATAATCCTGCTTTGCTGCCTGTGCAGATAGCCTACTATACGGGGCTTCGTATCGGGGAGGTATGTGGCTTAACTTGGCAGGATATTAACCTTGAGGAACAATATCTTACAGTACGCCGCAGTATGCGCTATAACGGGACAAGGCACACAACCGAAGTAGGAACGACAAAGCGAAGCAAAGTCCGCACCGTTGATTTCTGCGACACGCTGGCGGCAATCCTGCGGGCGGCGAGAACAGAACAGCGCAAAAACCGTTTCCGCTACGGGGAGCTTTATCACCTGAACTACTACAAAGAAGTAAAGGAAAAAGGGCGCACCTATTATGAGGTTTACAGCCTGCAAAGGACAGAGGAAGTCCCGGAGGACTACAAGGAAATCTCCTTTGTCTGCCTGAGAGAAGACGGGGCGTATGAAGCGCCGAGTACGGTGGGGATTATGTGCAGGGCGGCAAAGAAGAAAGTGAAAGGGCTTGAGGATTTCCATTTCCACACGCTCCGCCACACCTACACAAGCAATCTGCTTTCCGGCGGCGCAAAGCCGAAAGATGTGCAGGAACTTCTCGGACACTCTGATGTCAGTACCACAATGAACATTTACGCTCACTCTACAAGGGAAGCGAAGCGCACTTCCGCAAGGCTGCTGGATAAGGTGGTCGGCGGGGAATAAAAAGTTGCCCTTGTTTCGGCTCGTAAGGGCAAAAACAAGGGCAAACAGATAAGGTTTGAATGAAAAACAGGCGTGAAACCTTGAAAAATCAATGGTTTTTGAGGATTAGATAGTTAAATCGAAATTTATCGTGCAGAAACAGATTGATGATTTACAGGAATTGCTCGACAGTAAAATGGATGAATACTTTGGTTAACAGCAAAAAGAAAGGAGTAACCTATGAATTTTGATTACTTAAAAAATATAGAAGAACTCCAAAACCTGTATATAGCGGTTTCATCGGACAATCAAACAGATTCCGCTTATTTGCGTTGTATCAAGTACGGCAGATGTTTGGAAAGCCTTGTCCGTTATACTTATGCAAAGCATTTTCCGAAATATAAAGCAGCTTCAAGCGAACTTATCAAATTGTTAAAGGATAAAACTTTTAAACAGTTTTTGGGTAAAACGGAGTACTATAATAAACTGCATTTTACATATCTTGCCGGAAATAATGCTGCTTTTGACCACGACATCGATAAAGAAACCGCCGACCTTGCTTTAGAAAACTTAAAAGAAGTAACATTTCAAATTTTCTCCAAACTAAATAACTTTGACGAAACGCAGAAAAGAACATTTGAATATGTATCAAAGGTTGAATACTCTATTACAGAAGCAAAAACAAGAGAACTTTACATCGATACCAACTTGAAAAGTGCCGGGTATTCCGTTCTGAAAGAAAAGGGAAAAATTGTGCCAAATAAGGTTGGTATTGAGATAGAGGTGCACGATTTACCGAATCAAAAAGTCGGGTATGTTGACTATGTTATATACAACAAAGTAGGATTGCCTGTTGCCGTAATTGAAGCAAAGAGAACAAGCATATCCGAAGAAGCCGGCGCACAACAAGCGAAAGATTATGCAGACGCACTGGTGAAAAACTTAAATTTGAAATACAGACCGGTTATTTATTACACCAATGGATATATCATAAAAATTCAAGACCGTTTGGGTTATCCGGCAAGAGAGGTGGGTAATTTTGCATCTCTTGATGATTTGGAGTTGCTTATAAAGCGCCAACTTCCAGGTGTTGAAGATAAACGAAAGCCTATCAAAAATAAGGAAGTTGACACTTCGATTATTGACAGAAGCAAGCTTGTTGAAGCAGTTAAAGAAATGATTGATTCGATGAACACCGATGGCGCTATGCGAAGAAAGGGCTTGCTTGTTCTTCCTTGCGGTGTTGGCAAAACGAGAACCGCTGTTGCACTCAGCAAAATTTTAATAAACAACGACTGGGCGCAGAATGTACTCTTTCTTGCGGACAGAAACAATCTCGTTTCCAACGCACTGAAACCGTTCAGCAAATATATAGAGGGTGGCGTCAGCGATATTTCCGCCGAAAATCCGGACAGAGATACCGGTGCTCGAATTTGCCTGTGCACCTATAACTCTATGCTTAATTTTTTGAACAAGCCGAAAAAGGAATTTTCAGTAGGACATTTTGATTTGATATTCGTTGACGAAGCACACCGCTCTCTTTTCAATGTGTACCGTGCTATTTTTGAGTACTTTGATTCGTTTATAATCGGCTTGACTGCTACTCCAAGCAAGGCCATTGATAGGTCAACTTATGAAATATTGGATTTGAACACCGACGAGCCAACATTTGAAGTGAAGTTTGAAGAAGCGGTAAATCTCAATTATTTGGTAAGTTATCGTGCTTTTGACAAAACTTCGGCGGTTATGAAAAACGGTTTGAAATACAATGACCTGAGTGAAGCAGAAAAAGAACAGTACGAGGAAATGTTTGCTGATGAAAACGGAAATATTCCTGAAGAAGTTGCAGGAAAAGCGTTTTACAGAGATATTTTTAACAACGATACCATAGATAAGATGTTTGCTGACCTTTTTGCGAACGGGTTGCGAGTAGAAAACGGTAACAAAATCGGTAAAACGCTGATTTTTGCGGTTGACCATAATCACGCCGTGAAAATCGCAGAGCGTTTTAAGAAAAAATATCCGCATTTAGGTGATGAATTCTGTCAGGTAATTGACAATCAAATAAAAAAGAATAAAACCCGCCAAGACAACTTTGCAAAGAAAGACTCAAATCCTCAAATTGTTGTATCTGTGGATATGATGGATACGGGCGTGGATATTCCGGAAATTGTAAACCTTGTATTTTTCAAGCGTGTTCTTTCGAGAATTAAATTTGACCAAATGTGGGGTCGAGGAACAAGAACCTGCAAGGATTTACATGTAATTACCCCACCGAGAGATTATTTCGAGGGAAGAACCTTAGACGATGAGCGCAAAGATTATGTGGACAAGCAAGGTTTCTTTGTTTTTGATTATTGCAATAACTTTGAATATTTTGACTTGCATCCGGACGGGAAAGACCCTTCAACACCGCTCAATCTAAACCAAAAAATATATGCTTTGCGACTGGATATTCTTGCAAAGTTGCAAAGCATTGAGTATCAGGAGCAACCGGAATACAAAGCATATCATCAACAACTAAAAAACAATCTTGTTGAGAAAATTAAAAAACTTGATACAAATCGTATAGATGTTAAACCGAAACTGTTTTATGTAGATAAATACAGTAAACTTCCTGCTTTTGACTATTTGTCAGACAAGAATGTGTATGAAATTAAGACGCAGCTGTTGAAGCTTATAGACCAAGATACTACCGATGATAATTACTCCAAATCTTTTGATTACAGAGTAAGCATAGTTCAGCTTTCGTTATTGGACGATTCGGTTGATTCTTCAAAGCAACAAGGACAACTTCTTAAAACGGCATTAGCATTATTAAAAAAAGCAAGTATTCAAGATGTTTTTGATAAAAGGGAAATTCTTAAACGCCTTGCCGATGAGGACTATTACGCAGACTTAGATTTCTTTGAACTTGAAAAAGTAAAAAAGGAAGTCGGACCGCTTATTAAATATTTGCGTGGGGAGCCTGATGGCGACAAGATTTCAGATTTTAATGACAAGATTGAAACCAAAGCGCGTGATGTAAAGTATGATTTTGATAATTTCAAAACATACAGAGAAAAAATCATTACATATTTGCAAAAACATTTCGGTGAATTGGAATCTGTAAAGAAAATCATAAATTTGGATGAGCTGAACAGCAAAGACCTTAATGAGCTTCAATCAGTATTGGATTCATTAAAAACACCGGAAACAAGCGCCGAAGAAGAATTTGCAAGCACACAGGAGTTAATTATCTTTATAAGAAAAATTGTCGGGCTTGATAAAAAAGCCATTGATGAAAAATGTGCAAAATTCTTAAACATCAATGACTTTAACAAGAAGCAAAGGCAGTTAATTAACTTAATCATAGATTTTGCAATACGCAACGGAAATGTTACAAAAGATGATTTAGTTAATACAGAGCCATTTTCTGAAATTGAAATTCCTGAGTTGTTTGATAATGAGCTCGCTCCTATTCTTCAACTTGTGGCAATGTTCACAAATTCGCTCAATGTTGCTGCTTAATCTCAAGTGAATATTTTTTTGAAATTACCTCCTGTGAAATATAGGAGGTAATTTTTATGAGCACTAAAATTATTACAGAAATTGTCGAGAGTTTAAAAGATAATTTTGACGAAAACGCATTGCAGATTATTGAAAGAACTCTTTACAAGGCATTAAAAGACAAGGAAATTATTGATGTGGTAAAAACACAACCCCAGTCCAACGAAGAAGCATTGGTGTCGTTCTTGGCGGCAAAGAAAATCGAAGGTTGTTCAAGTCGTTCCATTGCGTTTTATCAAACAACATTACAGAAAATGTTTTCTCATATAACTAAAATCTATTACTCCGTTACGACCGAGGATATTCGATTGTATTTATCAAATTATCAGGATACTAACAAAGTTTCAAAATCCACTATTGATAATATGCGAAGAATAATTTCATCGTTTTTTTCTTGGCTTGAAAGTGAGGATTATATTGTAAAAAGCCCCGCCCGAAGGATACATAAAGTTAAAACACCGAAACTTGTGAAAGAAGTATTTTCGGATGAAAGTATTGAGCTTATGAGACAAAACTGTAAAAATCCAAGAGACCTTGCCATAATTGACCTGCTTTATTCAACCGGTATTCGTGTAGGAGAACTGGTAAGGCTTGATATTTCCGATGTTGATTTTTCTAATAAGGAATGTATTGTTTTTGGTAAAGGCGATAAACAGAGAAAAGTTTATTTTGATGCTAAAACAAAAATACATCTGCAACAATATATTGAAACGCGAAAAGATAACAATCCTGCGTTGTTTGTAAGTCTGTTATATCCATACAACAGATTAAAAGTCAGCGGTGTTGAAATTGCTTTGCGTAAAATCGGAGAACATTTGGAAATTGGTAATGTTCATCCACACAAATTCCGCCGTACCCTTGCAACAAAAGCAATAGATAAAGGAATGCCCATAGAACAGGTTCAGCACCTATTAGGACACGCAAAGATCGATACTACCCTTGAATACGCTATGGTGGATGATGAAAATGTGAAGATTTCACATAAAAAATATTTAGGGTAAAGTAACCAACAAATTTCGATTTGTCGATTAGTTTAACAAAGTCTGCAAATTCGTTTTGAAGCGAAATATTAGCAACTGGTACTTTGATTTTAGAAACGTTTGTTTTAGAAATTTCCTTGAATGTTGTACCGGTTCCAAGAGAATTCAAATATTCGTTATTGTTTTTTAAAAGGGTATAAAGATATATGGGATTTAAAATCGTATTATTACAATGAAAGTTTTTGAATCCTTGATTACAACACATTTCTATACCTGCTATTGCAACTTTACCGATAGGTGCCCTTGTACTTAATAACACGGTATTTTTAGGCATCAATGATAAAGATTTCGATTTTAATCCTTTTTCTGTAATTTTTCTTTCCGAATCAAAGACAAAAAAAGAGTCTTCCGATAATTCTGCAGGTGTAATCCACGGTATCTTACCATCCCAATTTTCTTTTTCTTTTGTGCTAGGTGTTGTCCCCGTATATATTGTTGATATCTCTGACAAGGGAAGCCAAGATTCACCTTGAATAGAAAGGTCAAGGGTTCCAAACATCTCGATAAATCGTGATTTTACAAGGTCATCGAACTCTTTTAGTTGTTTCTGCTTTGTAGAAATCGTTTTTTCAAGAGTGGATAATTCGTTGACTATTTTATCTTGTTCTTCAAGTGAAACAACCGTTATTTCAAGACGGGCTAAATCATCTTTACTAAAACCTGCTTGTGCGGCACGCCCACCTAAATTCAAAATATAGTTTTGAAAATTCGGAGATAGAAAATAATATCTCAAATATTGCTTTCTGACCACAGATGTATCAGGAACAGCTTTCATAATGGCTACATTATAAGCCCCCGATTTACCTGATAATATTTTGCCGACAGAAGCACCATATCTGCCAATTAGAATATCGTCCTCTGTGCATAATCGCAAACGATTGGAGATTTTTACATACTCTGGAGTTACTCTTCCTTCCTGTGTAAAATCTCTAATCTGCAACATCCTTATATAACCATCTTTATATTCAGATGACCATTCACTTTTAGGAGGTTGTGAACCTCCATGAAATTCGCATATATCTGTCAATTTCATCACGCCACCTCCTGAAAGATAAATCGTGATTTTACCAATTCATCAAGATGATTTAAAATAGATTCTTTTAATGAAATCGCCAAATTAATTTTGTCTAATTCGTCGATTATGGTATTTTGAATTGATTTATCGTATTTGCGAATTTTCGTTTCCTTTAATAGTTTGAAGTGTCTACTATATCCTTGATGTTCTACAGGATTAGCCAACATAGCATAATAAACAAATTTAGGAATGAAATCGTTATTATAAACTTTTAACAACTTAACACCATCAGCACCTATATAACACGGTTCATTAATGTATTTTATAACACGAGTATGGTCACCAAAAACAATATAAGGATAATCTGAAGCTACACCGTTTGCTGTGTTGCAATATCCACCGATATAATTTTTTCCTTGGTCAAAAATTTTATATGTTCCATCAGATAAATATTCGCCCTGTGGAATTTTTCTTGTAGTTTTTGTTACATCTTTACACACAGATAAAAAGTTTTCAAACATCACGCCACCTCCTGAAAGATAAATCGTGATTATTCTTTCGGAACAGGTCTTAGGGTGTCACCCTAACGAGGTATTTATGGAATGTATCCATAAATACACTGCTCGCTGAAAGCACGAGCGACAGCACCGTTTTGGACAATCTGTCCATAAATGGTCTGCTCGCTCAGTATGTGCAGAAAGCGGGCAGATTACCGTTTGGTTATCCAAATGGTCTGCTCGCTCAGTATGTGCAGAAAGCGGGCAGATTACCGTTTGGTTATCCAAATGGTCTGCTCGCTTAGTTTGCATACGCCTTTTTATCCCATTTTTTTAACATTCAAAATTAATTATCAAACAAAAATTTAAGCACGGACAACTGATTATTCTGCAATCCGTGCTTAATTTTTATGCGTATCCGATGTAGAGTTCATACTGTGTATCGGATACTTTTTCTGCCCATATCCACACCGATGTAAATCCATCAACATTCTTGTATCTGTTCAATCTGCTTTCAATATCAGCGCCGATATTTTTGTTGTTTGTATTAGCGGATATTGGATTGTCCCAACATTCGGTAGCAGTTTCATCGAAGGTTAAACCTATACTTTGAGCATAATTTTGTGCATAAGAAATCCAATACGATATATCAAATTCTTCATTTTCTTCAACTGTTGTGATGACTTCCGAAACAGTATTTGTTGTTATTTCGGGCTCAGATGCTTCGCTTTTAGGCATTTCTTTTTGTGTGTGAATATCTTGCTTCGGCTCGGTATTTGCTGTTGTTGTTTGAGAAAAAATCGGCTCTTTTGACACCTTTTCTGTACTGGTTTCAGCGGCAGGCGAATGTGTTGTTTCTTCCAAAAATGTGCTTTTCTCAACTGTTCGACCCTCTGCTTTCTCGGACAATTTTTCCACTTGAGTTGTATCAATTACAGCGTTAGTCGATGAACTTTCAACCGCCTTTTTGTCTGGTTCGTTATGGGCAGTGCAACCTACCAAAGTAAAAATGAATGTCAATATCATTGCGAATATTACGATTTTTCTCATACAAAAATCACCTCGCTATTCACAATTTCCATTGCTCTGTTACGGATGCTGTTCATCTTCTGCACCCATAACATAGGGTTATCCGATTTCAGCTTTTCTGTAATATTTTCTTTTTCGGCAAATGATTTGACAAGTTGTGAAAACATTGTTTGTGCCTGTTCCTCGATGTCCGCAAGGTAAGGGTACAGCCTTTCCGTTGTGAGCAGATTGTAATATCTTATTCGATGATGTTGTTTAAGATACTGTCTGTGACGGTTTGCCCACACGCCGATATGCAATTCATTCTGCTTTTTTGTTGCGATGCAAGGCAGTTGATAATCACCTTGTATTTCGTAGTTGCACACGCTTTGTTCAAATAATGTGTTCATAATGAAACCTCCTTAATTTTGTTGATTTCATTATAACGAAAACACAATCTAAACACGAATGTGCAAAAAAATCCGCCTACCGATTTATTCGATAGACGGATATTTTTTAGAAAATCACTTCCACCGTTATATCTTCCCATTGTGATTGGCGAAGATATTGACCGTTGGCGTTACGAAAAGCTTTTGCCTGTTCGTAGTTTATTGTGAAGCAGAAGTAAAAATTACTTCTCATCCCCGCTTCTAATAGCTGCCTGTGCAGATAGGTAAAAATATGGGGGTTTTTAATGAAATGAGCATTGTCCTCATTCTTTTCCCTATGTACCGAGGAAATCTTTTCGATTTCCTCCAATTTGATAATGCAGTTTTTCTTTCTGCCTTCCGCTGTAAAGGTTGCTTTCACATCTGCTGTCCCATTCAGATTAACATACCAATCAAATGTAGTATCCGATGTCGGTGTTATCAGATATACAAACTGATTGACAACATCGTGGCTGATAGTGCTACCACTAAAATCAATAAAGCTGTTCAGAGTGGAACGGATACCCTCTATATCCAATCCTTTCGGATTGCTTTTTTCCTGTGGAATTTCATCAAGTGCTTTTTGAAGTTTCTTGATTTCTTCATCGACAGGACTTCTCATTGCTTGATACTCGTCCTTGGAAATCTCTCCATCAGCTCTCATAGCAATCAAGTTAGTCAGTCTGCTATTTGCCTTATCCAATTTCGCCTGTATCGTTACCGTATCGGATTGAGTTTCGTTAGATTTTTCTTCCTTATAATAATACTTAATAAGGTCTAACGCAATCAGTACAGACTCTTTTCTCTCCGTCCAGAGATGCTCTAACAAAGCTTTTGCCATAAAATCGAGTTTCCAATCGGTTATCATTCTGCTGTCACAATATCCCTCAGTATCTAAACCGATTTCAGCTCTTTTCCGTTTAATTCCGTTGTTAAGCTGATTGTAGCATTGATAACCGTAAGAGGTTTTTCCGTCCAATTTCGTATGCCATTTATTTTTACGGTATGATGAGCCGCAGGAACAACGTAGCTTATTGACCCATATATCTCGTGAATCACGCTTACTATGTGTGTTTTTCCCTGCCGATACACATACAGGTTTTACTCTACTTTCCCTTATCGCCTGTGCTTTATTCCATATCTCTTGAGAAATAATAGAAGGGAAATCACCCTCAACATATTCATAAGTGGACATATCAAGATTGTTTATTCGCTTCTGCTCTAAAAAGTTATTGCTTCTGGATTTGTTGTAACACTTTGTTCCTGTGTAAGTGGCATTTTTAATCGCTCTCATAATATTTGAAACGCTCCACTTTATAAGTCCAGAAGCTGTTTTCCTTTTTCGCTCCGTCAAAATCTTTGCGATTTTCATCGAGCCATAACCTTGCAGATACAAATCATATATCATTCTGACCGTTTCTGCCTGTTCCTCATTGATAACATAGGTATCTCCAACACGGTCATAACCTAAAATATTACCGTTTCCATAGAGAACACCATTATCACGGCTGATTTTCTGACCTGCTTTTACACGCTCGGAAGTCTTGCGACTTTCTTCCTGTGCCAATGTTGCCATAAGAGATAGCCGCAGTTCTCCATCTCCGTCCATTGTCCAAATATTATCGTCGATAAAAAACACCTCAACGCCTATGCCTTTTAACTCTCTTGTAACAACAAGGGTATCCACAACATTTCGTGCAAAACGGCATACCTCTCTGGTAACAATTAAATCAAATTTACCTTGCTTGGCATCTTCAATCATTTTCAAAAAGGCAGGGCGTTTTTTTGCCTGTGTTCCCGTGATACCTTCATCAATATATCGTTCACAGACCGTCCAGTTCGGATGATATTTTACTTGGTCATCATACCATTGTAACTGATTTTCCAATGCAGATAACTGTGCTTCGTGTTCTGTTGAAACACGACCATAAATAGCAACTTTTCTGGCTCTGTTTCTGTCAAACAGAGAATAATCTGTGAGCTTAAATCTGTAATTATATTCATTTACTGCTGTGTTCATTAAGCATACCTCCAATTCATTTTTCTGAATATATTGTACTGATTATCAAGCCGCCTGTGAAATGTGCGAATTTGCGTGTTTCACGATATTTGTATATGTGGCTTGATTTATCATTCCTTTTTCAAGAAGTATCTCAATGAGTTTCAGAGCCGCTACATTTTTATCTACCTTAATTTCATTCATTATTGACCTCCCTCAAAGAAATACTAATGGCAAGAGCTTTATCGGCTCTTGCCATTATGACTGTGGATAGCATACCAACATATTTACGCAGGCGTTGTTTGTCTATGGTGCGGATTTGTTCAAACAGGATAATTGAGTTCTTATCCAAACCTTCAAAATCATTGATTAAAGTGTGTGTCGGCAATTTTGCTTTAGTGTGTATTCGGCTTGTGATGGGTGCGACAATGACCGTAGGGCTATGCTTATTGCCGACATCGTTTGAAATGATAAGTACAGGTCTTGTTCCGCCTTGCTCCGAGCCGATAACAGGATTTAGATTTGCGTAGTAAATATCTCCACGCTTGATTTTTCTTTCCATTATGTTTGACCTCCCAGATTTATTTAGGCAGGTATGTTCTGCCTATGTAGGCAGCCAAACAAAAGGAAGTATTTAAGGTCGGGAGAGTATAAGCAAAATCTCTGTTCCTATGACTACCTTTTATCTGGCTTTATGATAGGAGCATTTCAATTTGTCCTCGACACCCCGAAATGCTATGGGAAGTCGCCAAACGGTCAGTAGCGAACTGACACCACGGGAGTTCCACCCCTCTGACGGTCTGCCAGAGCCGCCCTCATTGCCTGCGACGGTTTTATCACGCTCGGACTGTGACTGGACGGGAGTACCATTATTCTCTTTGTGGGTTATGGCGAAATCGGAAGCAATCCGATATTTTCAGTCGGTAATGAATGAGATCACCCCCTTTCATCGCTCGCTGCTTCTTAACAGGTCTTGGCGTACCGCTGCACACGCTTATGCTCATCACAATCACAAAGAGGAAGTATTTGGCGAATGGATATTCGGTTGTCAAGGATCACTCCCGTTTTCGCCACACAAAGCAAAACAGGTGGAAGGAATTTAATCCCTCTCACCTGTTTGCTCACTTAAAAGCGGTTTCGTATAGGCTAAAATTAAAATTTTTCAAAAAGTTTTTTTAACTTCTTTAGTGCAATGTCAACGCTTCCTTTAACCGCCATTTTGGTGCATCCCTCCAACTTGGCAATCTGCTCATAGGACAACTCTCCGAAAAAGTACAACAGCAGCCTGCGTCTTTGTGTTTCGGGCAGTTTTGATATTGCCTTATGTAGCAGTTCGTATTCGATGCACCTTGAAACGGTTTCCTCAAGACTTTCTTCCTTATAAAAAACTCGGTCATTCAAGGAGTTTTCTGTCAACTCGGAGTGTTCAATGTGCCTGCTCACCCGATTAAGATAGGAAATATCCTCAAGCTCAAAACGGTTAAACAGGTCATACAGCACTTTCTCTATTTCAATATTTTGCATAACACCCCGCCCATCTTTAAAAGAGAGGTAATATCTGCCCTCTACAATCATCAGCGTATAAGGGTTATGCTTGTCCTTTTTTCGGTTAGGATGTTTTTCATTCATTCTTTGTTCCTCCAATCAATCTGAATTTTTGAAATTTCAGATTGATCGGCGGTGAACGACACCCTACGCCACAAACAGGCTTACGACTTAATTCAACAAAAAACGACAAAAGAAAAACCGCAAAGGCTGTCAAACCCTTACGGTTATAAGAAATAACAATTCTATTATATAGATATTTAACATCTACTTTTGGAACATAATTTCCCCAAATGGAGATAAGAATTTTTTTAACAGATTATTCTCATCTCTATCGAACGGTATGTAAATAACTGCTGCTTAAAATCAGCAGCACAGTGTTATCAGACCAACACATAAGAAATCCCTCCAAACTTGAAACAGGTCTGGAGGGATAAAATAGCCATCTGAGCATGACAAAATTGCCCACCAAAACACCGTTTTTTTTATTTGGCGGACTTGTCAAATTCTATATTCATGTAAAAAAAGAGCCGATGACTTATGAGGTTATCTCACAAGTTCATCGGCTCTGCGTCTATGCGTCTGGCTCTTTGATGACGGTTATATGTAATTTCTTTGCATTTATTAAAGTTTCTTTCTTACATTTCGGACAGTAAAGAGGATAATTCTTTAAAACAGTATCTTCTCTAACTCTATCACGGGTTTTGTTGCCACAAATCGGGCAAATTATCCATTCTGAAATCATAAATTATCCATCTCCATTTATCATGTTTTATTTAATCTTTCTATTTTATATTTACTATCTTGACAAATTCATATCGTACACTTATCTGGAATTACTATTATTCTCTAAACTTTTTTCAAGAATAAAGAAAATATCGTACCTTTTTCATCGGATGCCACCTTGATATACCCGTTCTGCTTATTCACAATATCACGGGTAAGATATAAACCGATCCCTACACCGTCAACTCCTGCTGACTGCTTTCCACGGTAAAATCTGCCGAAGATTTTTGCCTGTTCTTCTTCAGGAATGCCAATTCCGTTATCGGATACATCCAATCGCAAATACGATGGATATTCGGTGATTTTCAAGTCCACAACTCCTCCGCTTGGTGTATATTTCACAGCATTGTCAAGTACATTGGTAACAGCTTCTGCCGTCCAGTTAAAATCAAGCAGGGCTTCAAAGGTCTGCCCACAATCAAAGGTAATCGTAATATTTTTATCCCTTGCTTTGGCATAAACCGTTTTTACCGCTTGCATAACAATATCATTTAAACTGCTTTGTTCAGGTTTTAATCGGATAATGCCACTTTCCAAACGGGACATTTTAATCAAACTGTTTGTCAAAAAAGTCAGCTTTTCAAGGGACATCTGCAAGGTGGCAATATATTCCCTTCTCTCCTCATCGGATAACCCTGTATCACCTAATAACTGTGCAAAGGTGTTTGCCGCTGCTACGGGCGTTTTAATTTGATGCGAAATATCGGAGATTAAAGTTTTAATCTGTTCTTTCTCCTGTGTCAGCATTTGATTCTGTGCCTTTAAAATATTGCGGAGTTTTAGAAGTTGATGCTGCAGCCGTGCGGTCAGGGTATCCTCAGCTTCTGAAAAGACCGTACGTTCCTGCTGTTCTACCAATGCTTCAATGAGCAGCGTAATCTCCTCTAACAGATTATCATTATAGCGGTTGTGCAGAAAGTCCAGCAGGAACAACAGACCCCCAAAAAATACAAATGCAAAAGAGATAAAAAGCGTACGGAAAAGGATGTCCTCCATAAAAAAGAACACACCAACAGATACCACCGCCGTAGCAGTACCTATAATTAAAATCAGTTTTCTATAAATCACAAAATGCTTCATCGTCATTCTCCAAAAGAGTAGCCCATGCCAAAAACTGTTACAATGTATTCCTGCTTTTCATCATTCAGTTTCTGCCTTAGCCGCTTAATATTCACACGCACGGTATTATCATCAACAAAGTTTCCATCTATATCCCAAAGCTGTTCCAAAAGCATTGCCTTTGTAACAACCCTTCCCCTGTTTTCCATTAGATAAAGGAGCAATTTGTATTCTGTTGAGGTCAAATGTATTTCCTGTCCCTTCATCAAAACAAGACACTTTTCTTTATCTAACTCTAAATCTCTGTATTTCATACGAAATTTTCCTACGCCACTTCGTTTTAGAACTGCCAATACTTTTTTCCGTAAAACTTCGATAGAAAAAGGCTTTGATATATAATCATCACAACCCACGCCAAACCCTTCCAACATATCTTCTTCCGTATCATTAGCAGTTAGAAATAATACGGGTGTTTCCGATGTTTCACGAATTTTTTCACAAAATTCCAAACCATTGCCGTCAGGCAGGTTAATATCAAGCAGAAACAAATCATACTTTTGTTTTTGGTATTGCTTCAATGCTTCCAAATACCCATAGACTGCTGTGACCATATGCTCGTCTTTTTTTAGGGCGATAGAAATACCCTTGCTCAGAATTTTGTCATCTTCAAGTAGAAAAATATTTGCCATAGCCGCAAAACGCACCACCTTCCTCAATATACAAAATTGCAGGAACAGACGCAGCAATGCTGCGTCCGTCCCACAACCTCATTTAACTATCAAAATTGTGCAGTCTTTCAATGACCGTTTCATCAGAAGTTGCCTTGTAAACAATGGCAGGAACGCTTAAGCAAATTACAAAGATTGCTGCGATCAAACCGATGACAAGTGCAACAGGGTATTTAAATACTGCATAGTTTGCCATATGCGGAACTGCATCTGCCACCAACATTAGGAACGCATTACCAAAAGTCATAATCAGCAGAGTAGAAATCAGAGCATAAATACCGCCTTCTAAGGTCAATATCTTCCTGATCTGCTTTTTCGTTGTTCCGATACTTTCCATAATGGCAAATTCATTTTTCCTTGCCACCACACCCGTCAACATAACATTTACAAAGTTAATCAAGCCGATGACAATGAGCAGAATTGCAGCACCGTTTCCCAGCAAGCTCAAAGAGTAGTTCATCTGGTTATATAGTTCTTTCTGATTCACGGAAGATTTCAGCTGCCACTCCGATGTGGTCAAGGTACTGTTGATCGCCTGTAATTCGCTGTCAATTCGCTCTAAATCGTTGAAATTCTTAATGTCAACGCCGATTGCGGAAATTATTGGTTCTTTTGTCAGGCGTTCCATACCCGCTTCGCTGACAAAGATAACATCTGGCACCATATTTATTTCTTTGCGTCTGCCAATACCTTCTGAAAGAGTATTATCATAATCGTCATAGTAAAAAGCTCCGCCAATTTTGAAATCAGTTGCCTTGCCGTCTGTACTGTCGGCAGTTAGTGTCAATGTTTCACCCACTAAAGCGGTATTAGGAGCGTTATATTCGGTATCTTTTCCTGCAATCGCTGTTTCGCCACGCTTAAATGCTTCCATGTCAATAGGCGTATCAGGATGCTCTGCATTGTATTCTTCCAGTACCCTGTCGTCTGGAAGCGTTGTAATATAGCAGCCATAGTCACCAGATTCAGCGTACCCTTTCAGTGTTTCTATCGTCTGTTCATAGGACTGCCCCTTTGCTTTATATTTGCTGTCCTCATATTTGATTTTCATAAAGCCTTCTAAATCGTTTTCATTAAAGTCAATACCTGCCCAGACTGTTTTTTGAACATCTATATTTTTAATACCGTCAAGCTGCTTGATTTGTTCTACAAAGTGTTCGTCAAACTGCGGTACTTCTTTATTGAGCTGTTCATACTGCTCAAACTGAATATCAGTGTATTCAAAGTTATAGTCCATATATTCCTTAATAAAGTTCTCAGCCGACATACTGCTTATAACCCCATTTACGCCTAAAATCATAGTAATTCCCATAAACAAGGACATAAACACAAGGGCAGCACGCTTTTTGTCACGGAATACATTATGAAATGCCATCACATGCAGCTTGCCACCATTGGTGGAATTTCTGCTTTTTGTTTTCTTCGGTGCAAAATTCTGAAACTTCAATGCTTCTATTGGCGAAATTTTTGCAGCCGCTTTTGCAGGAGCATTGCAGGCAATCCAAACGGTTACTGCTGAAAAGATTACGGACAAAATATAGATAGATGGATGGAAAAACACTTCGGCATCCATCATCGACTTGCCCTGTTCAAAACCCTCGTTCAACACAAATGGAACAATTCCAAAGGAAACAGCGGTGGCTAACAAAATACCAATCGGGATACCAATGCAAGCAAACTTAACTGCCTGATTTTTTACCAGTGATTTAATCTGTTTTTGCGTTGTTCCAAGCGTTTTCATCAAACCGTAAAAACGGGTATCATTTGAAATGGATATATACAAAACATTGTAAATAAGGAGATACCCGCTGCCAATAATAAAGAATACCAATAGGATTACCATTGCAATCACTGAACCGCTTGATGATTTCATGGAAACCGCACCGCCGAAAGATTGATTTTCGTTAAGCTCCACATCTTTTTGAATACGATAAAAATCATCAGGCATTTTATTCAACGACAAAGAAAGAACGCCGTCCTCTGCCATTGTATAGCCTGCATTTTTGCAATACGCTTCGGAAACAAAGCCCATTCCCGTGCCTGTATAGGAATGAAACCATCCGCTTAAAGTGAAATTTTTTTCCTGCTGACCGTTTTTATCATAATAGGACAGAGGGATTTCCATATTCAGCTTCGGCTCTTTCATTCCAAGCTGTGAAAGAGCATCCTTTGACAGCATAATTTCATTTTCATTTGAGGGATATTTCCCTTCTATATCTTTGATTGTTTCTTTATAGTGTTTATCCCATTCAGTAGTGTCGTAATACGAAAGTGCGATAGAAAGATCACGCCCCTCATCGTTCTTCTCGGCAACCGAGCCGACCATATACTGCGTACCGACGGTTTTAACATATTCCAAATTCTTAATCTGCTGTTCCTGCTTTTCTGTCGGCATCGCAAGGGAAGCATTAGCGGTCGTGCCTGCGGTACGCACCTGCATTAACTTCATATTTTCCATATAGTTAATGCCCAAACTAAACACGGTAGTAATCATAAATGTAGTGAGAACGATCGCAAACACCGCAAACAGGTTACGAATACGGTTTGCTTTCATCATTCCCTTTTCTACTCGCTTAACTGCTTTTTTATTTCGGTTAGCGTGCATATCTGACACCTCCCGAAACAACCTTGCCATCCTCAATGCGGATTGTGCGGTCTGCCATTTGAGCGATTTCCTCATTGTGCGTGATCATAATGGTGGTTTGGTGGAACTGACGGCTAATCGACTGCATCAGCAAAATAACATCCATACTTGTTTTTGAGTCCAAATTTCCAGTCGGCTCATCGGCAAGGATAATGGCAGGCTTTGTCGCAAGGGCACGGGCAATCGCAACCCTCTGCTGCTGACCACCTGAAAGATTATTCGGCATATTCTTAAGCTTTTGTTCCAAGCCAAGAGTATGGATAATCTCTTTTACAAATCTTGTATCGGTCTTGCCACCATCGATCTCAATAGGGTACACAATGTTCTCATACACATTAAGAACAGGAAGCAGATTATAATTCTGAAAAACAAAGCCAATGTTTCGACGCCTAAAAATCGTCAGTTCCTCGTCTTTCATTTTCAACAGTTCTTTTCCTCGGATAGTAACACTACCAGAAGTAGGACGGTCTAACCCACCAATCATGTTGAGTAGTGTAGATTTACCGCTGCCCGATGTACCGATAACAGCAACAAATTCGCCTTCCTCTACGGAAATGGATACCCCATCCAAAGCATGGACTTCGTTTTCTCCGCTTCCGTATATCTTTCGTAAATCTTTTGTTTCAAGTATTGCCATATTAAAACCTCCAAATTTCTGTTTTTATTTTGTAAATTCAGTATAGCAACCACTTCTTACAATCTCATTACAATCCAAACTAAAAAATAACAGCATTTCTTTTGTTCCTACCATGCACTTTTACGAATTGATTTCTTTTTTTAATGAAGCAATCCACTCCTCTATTGCCTCTGCCAATGTGTATTGTTGCCGTAAAACTGCCATACCCGTAACAGGAATATCTTCTTTACTCTTTTTCAAAGCAATATTTTCTTCCAGATATTTTTTCAATACCTCCATACTGCTCTCAATATTATCCAGACATTCTTGCTGTCTTTCTCTGGACATACTGTCCAGATTTACAATGACAGCATTAAAATCCAAAAAAATGTTTATCGGCTTACAGGATATTTCAAGCATCAATTTTTCAAACTGCTGTTTCCCTTTTTCAGTTAAAGAATACACTGATTTTTCTGGCATTTTACCCTCTTTTTCTATATGACTTGAAATATATCCTTTTTCCTCCAACTGGATAACCTTTTTATAAATAGACGGGGTACTAATTTTTACCCATTTTGAAATATTGCGGTACTCTACCAACTTTTGAAGGTCATACGCACTCAGAGGTTCTTTCTTTAACATTCCCAAAACAATTAAGTCAATGGTCGCCATATCAATTTCCTCCTTTACTCTCTTGACAACTACTATAAATTATAGTAGAATACCACTTGCGTTTCAACTGCTATAATTTATAGTAGTATATTTTATTCTATTTGTCAAGTGAAAGGAGAAAGAACACTATGGACAATCAAAACAGAAAATTGGAGTTATTGGGCAATGCTCCAATTCCAAAAGCCCTTTTAGCTATGGGTATTCCAACAATGATTGGTATGCTCATCAACGCCTTGTACAATCTTGTTGATGCCTATTTTGTAGGTGGCTTAGGCGAAAGTCAAATGGCTGCCATCTCGGTTGTGTATCCTCTCGGTCAAGTAGTCGTCGGCTTAGGATTACTTTTTGGCAATGGGGCAGCATCCTACATTTCTCGACTGTTAGGACAAAGAAATAAGGATCAGGCAAACAAAGTGGCAAGCACTGCACTATATAGCAGTCTTGTTGTCGGTGCAATTATGATTGTTTTATCAATCCTCTTTTTGAACCCCATTCTAAGACTTTTAGGTGCAACAGAAAGTGTCCTTCCTTATGCGGCTACCTATGCCGGTATTTACATTGTTTCTTGCATTTTCAATGTTTTTAATGTCACAATGAACAATATCGTGACAAGTGAAGGAGCAGCAAAAACTACAATGTGTGCCTTGTTGTTAGGTGCAGTCCTCAATATCGGGTTAGATCCATTATTTATATACACTTTTAATTTTGGTGTTGCAGGAGCTGCTATTGCCACAGCAATTTCTCAGGTAGTATCTACTCTTGTGTATCTGTTTTATATTTTCAGACAAAAAAGTGCTTTTCAGTTTAGAATAAAGGACTGTACCTTTTCTAAAGAAATTCTATCTGAAATTTTCAAAATTGGCGTTCCGACACTTGTATTTCAATTATTAACAAGTATTTCTATCTCTCTAATAAACAATGCCGCTGGTAATTACGGCGATTCAGCCATAGCGGGAATGGGCGTTGTTACCCGTCTTATATCTATGGGCAGCTTAACAGTATTTGGTTTTATCAAAGGTTTTCAACCGATTGCAGGTTACAGTTATGGGGCGAAAAAATTTGATCGTCTGCGTACTGCAATCAAAATTTCCATCTTATGGTCAACTATTTTTTGTGTGATCGTAGGTTTATTATTCAGTCTGTTTTCTACGACCATTGTTTCACAGTTTACAACTGGAAACACAGAAATGATTCACATTGGAGCTTCCTCTTTAAGAGTAAACGGTATTACATTTATGCTGTTTGGATACTACACGGTATATTCCTCTTTATTCCTTGCTCTTGGAAAAGGAAAAGAAGGGTTTATTCTTGGAGCTTGCCGACAAGGTATCTGCTTCATTCCCGTTATCTTAATTTTTCCATTTATATGGGGATTAAACGGTATTTTATATGCACAGCCGATTGCCGATGTTCTCTCTGCACTTATTACAGTATTTATGGCAATCCCTTTGCATAGAAGTTTAGCTGTTGCCGAACAGAAAATGAAGATAACAGCTTCTATCCCCTGTGACAGGCAATAAAATCAAGCATAAAAGTAGTAACAGAGCCGATGAACTGTGAAAGCTTTCTCAAGTTCATCGGCTCTGCGTCTGTGCGTCTGGCTCTTTGATGACGGTTACTTGTAAATTCTCGACTTCAATTAAAGTTTCCTGTCTACATTTCGGGCAGTAAAGAGGATAGTTTTTCAAAACTGTGTCTTCTCTGATTTTGTTTCGGGTTTTGTTCCCACAAAGAGGACATAAAATCCATTGGGAATTTATACTCAGCATATTATCCTCGCCTTATAAGGTCATGTAACCGATTATCTGTAACAAATTTCTTTTTTCTGGGGTCACCCTCTGCACGATAGATTACTAAGCTGTCTAAATCAAATATTGAACTCCAAACTGTTTCAAAATCTGGCTCATCATCATATTGGCACATAAACCCATAATCACCTTTTAAGAGATGTTCGGTAGTTTCAATGTATTCATCTTTTATGCGTTCCGAAGAAAAGCTGTCTAATACTGTCCTGTAACGCCTGTGCGAGTCATAATCATTTCCTTTTGCATCGTCATATGGTTTCATCTCATCAGATGTAAAACTATTAACAGTACAAACAATACTGCCATTTTCAAAAATTTCTGCCGCCCGAACTTTTTTGAGAATTGGCGTACATTCAACCACTACCATATTGCCTTTTTTATCTGCAAGTAAAATATTGCAGTTAGAAGATACTGGCAAGCCCACAAGAAGGGAAACCGCCTGTTCGGTATTATCTGCCTTTTCAAGCAAATATCTTACAATAAAGCAAGAATTGAAACCTGCTTTTATCTTTTCAAGGTCGGTCATTACAAAAGTCATTGCTACAGCAAATCCGTGTTCATTCACTCCTTCTTCGCCGTTAATGAAAGAGGAAGTAGTGATATTGAACCTGTTTCCATTTTTCGGTGCATAGATTTCACTTTTGCTTCCTTCACGCAGATAAGGTGGTAAGTCATTATTTCTACCGTATATTGTTCTGCCATTGCTTGAATATGCAAAAGCAGTACAGCCCCTAACCTCAACGGGGATGTTGTTCTCCAAGTTATACATACAGCAGCCCATACACAACATCCAAGAAATGAAGTGTAGATAATCTGTGCCAATGGCGTCACTTACGCCTCTTACTTCCTCACATATCTCTGGGAAAAACTTTCTTAAAATTTCTTCGCTTTGTTTCCCGTGTTCCAATTGAAAATTATCCAACTGGAGTGGAAAGGAAATATGAGCTTTTTGAAATATGTTTCCTCTTTTTACGCCCATCTGATAATGGTCGCCTTTTAATCTTAAATGATACATACTTAAATCTCCTTTGCTTTTTTGATTGCAATCCACACCTCGGAATGTCCTTTGGATGGCTGTCCTTTGCAGACTGGATATATTTCAACATCTGGAAGTCCTGCATATTCATAACCAGAAAACGGTAGAAATTCTGTCAAAAATCTGCGAAAAACACTCTGCACATCTTCCTTAAATACTCCGTCGTTTTCAAAAACAACCCACATACCCTCTGGTATCATGTATTCTACCATTCCCTCTGGCACGGGAATGTTGCTCGAAACAGCGATATAATAATATATATCCTCTGGATTATTATAAACGCTGACTCCTAAAATGCCGTCTGGATTTTTGTTTGATAGCTCTGCTAATTTGGAGATACTGCCATCCAATACTGCCTTTTTCCAGAACGCAGGAACATTCCGCATATTTTCCTCTGCATCTTCAACAAGAGGTATTCTAATTCCTATAATGCGAATACTTTTCTTTTCTTCAATGTGATATGCCATTGCACTGCCTCCCAAAACTATTATAGAAAATTGGATTGATGGATATGCACACAAGGTACATCCCATACTTTTTGCCGCTATAGGTGCTATCCCGTGTACGCTTTGAAAAGCACGGTTAAAGGATGTTGGAGATGAATACCCGTATTTGTGAGCAACATCAATAACCTTATTATCTGTTCTTTGTAACTCAAATGCAGCCTGTGTCATTTTACGGCGGCGTATGTACTCTGATAGTGACACTCCTGATACATAAGAAAAAATCCGTTGAAAATAATATGTTGAACAACAAGCTATATGAGCTGCTTCATCATAGGATATTTCCTTGTCTAAGTTTTCCTCTATGTAATCAATGGCTGCTCCAAGTCTTTTCAACCATTCCATTTACTTACCTCCTCATATATAAGCATACAAGAATACGAGCATATTTTCCTCGCTTTTCATGTCCGCTTTTGTAAACTTATCTATAGTTTATCCGAATAAAAAATTAGTTTCAAGTATGTCAAGCGTGCTTTAATCTCTTGTTACAAGAGATTAAACTTCCTATACCAAGAGATTTCACATCGTTTAACTGGAAGCCGCATCTCTGTAAAATATAAGAGTAAAATTTTCAGAGAATAGGTGGTGAGCTAATGGACGAAAGGAACAATAATTTTGACTTCGATTTTACTCCGATAGGACAGGCTATCAAAAAAGCCCGTGAAGCCAGAGGGATGACAAGGGAGCAACTATCTGGAATAATCGGCTATGCTCCCAGACATATTCAGTCTATCGAAAACGAGGGGCAGTATCCAAGTATCGAGCTATTTATCCAACTTATTACGATGTTCGATGTGTCGGTTGACGAGTACATATTCCCAGATAATGAGGTCAAGAAAAGTTCCGTCCGCAGACGCTTAGACGCACAGCTCGACAATTTAGACGATAAAGAACTGTCCGTTATAGAAGCAACTGTTATCGGACTATGTAAGGCAAAAGAGCCAGAGGAATAAACCTCTGGTTTTTCTTTTGCCCATTCTTAATAGGCAGGAACGCCGTAGCCATAGATGGAGCTGCTTCCAACCGTATATTGCTTTTGCCTGCAAGCGTCGCCAGAGTTACCCTCCACGGTGTAAACGACACCGTTTTCGCATTTCTCCACAATGCCTACATGGTCGGTTTCTCCGTCGCCTTCCCAATCAAAAAAGATAATATCGCCTGTCGACGGCTCATAGCTTCGGTCTTTCCATTGTCCGTTACCCTTAAACCAATTTGCACCGTCCACGCAGCCTGCGAATTTTGGGATAATCCCGCTTTCGATATAACTACACTGGTCGGCACACCACGATACGAAGCAGGCACACCATTCCACACGCCCATCAAAGCCATACCAACTCCAATAAGGCTGACCGCCCTCATTTCCGAGCTGTGTCAAAGCGACCTCCACAATCGCCTGGTTACCGCCGCTTGTGAACGCCCTCCCGTATGGATAATACAGCAGCACATGGGCGGGATATTGCGTGTCGCCATAGCTGTCCCAACCTAACCGTGCCGCCTGCATGGTGGAGAACTCTACCGCATTGGCATAGGAATAGCCGCCATAGTTGGTCTTAGCCCACGAGATATAGCCGTTGCCGAAATTGTAACCCTGCAAGGCAAGTTTGATATGCTCCATATCAATCGGGTTTTCTACCTCGGCAGAGATAAGGGCAGCCTTTAATTCCTGTACACCGCACTCAATCGAATATTCTGGGTCTTGTATCCCGTTCGGCTCGTGGGGATACCTTGTGTTAAAGCTACCCTCCGCCGCCTGCATGGGGTCAAGCCCACGCCCGCCGCTTTCCTGCATCATCACCGCCTTGATAAGCTCCACATATTCGGGGATGCCGTACTGCTTCGCATACTTCTGTATCAGCGGCGTGTAGGCTTCCACCTCCGCACTGACAGGCGTATAGGCGTTGCTCCCGCTTCCGCCACCAAACAGGGAAACAGCACAGCCGAGCAGGACAACAATGAGAATAATCACAACTGCAATCCAACCACCTGCAATTAAAGCGGAAATCAGAGCTTTTGTTCCTGCAATAATCGCCTTGACCGCAGCTATGGTGGCTCTGACCGTAGCTTTTGTTGCTTCAGCGGTTGCCTTTGCGGTGGCTTTTGCCGCCTGTGCTGCCTTTTGAGCAGTTTTCGCAGACGCCTTTGCCACTGCCTGTGCCGTTTTTACCGAGGTTTCCGTCGTTTTGATTGCCGCCTTAGAAGTTGCCTGTGCGGTTTTAATTCCCTTTTCGGTAGTCTTGACCGTTCCCTTAGCAGTTGATTTCACCGCTTTTTCTGCATTTCGGGCTGTGGTCTTAATCATTTTTCGCCCCTGCTGTCGGGTCTTTATCAACTGCGATTTTGCTGTCTGGGAAACATCGGATGCAGTGGAACGGCTTGCAACCCCGTGACGGATCTGCAAGCCGTGTTGTTCTGACATATTCTGTATTGCTTTCTGTTCTGCGGCTTTGACAGCCCGACTTTGCTTGAAATCGCTTATTTTATCTTTTGCCTTACCGATATTCTCCTGCGTTGTCTTAACTGCCTTTTGCCCCTGCTTATTGAACTGGTGGATACCTTCGTCCTTTACACGGTCTGCCGCATAAGAAATCCTATCCGCAGCATATTCTGTGGCAGAGTTTTCGTCAGCGTAGTATCCCTGTTCTGCCCTTTCCTTTATCTCCACATAGGCAGACTTCATACGCTCACTGGCTATGGCGGCTTTATCTATGGTCTTTATTGTGCCTTTGACCGCATCTCTGGTTTTTATATCAGCCATAGAAAACCTCCTTTCCCAGAGAATTTGCGTTCAAATCAGCCGACCATTTTTGCCACTACAACGAGCCTGCCGTTCCGTGCGGAGTATTCGCAGGTGGAAAGGGTAATGAGCCTGTCGCCGTATTCAGCGGTCACACCTGTATCATACAAAGCAAGCTCCTTGCACTTCCCGACATAGGAATTAAAATCTTCCTCATTCTCCGCATCAACAAAGTCGTAGTATCGGAATCCCTCAGAACTGTACGCCACAGTCTTAAACACAGCGACGATTTCATACTCTGCCTGCTCTGTGAGGGTATCAAACTGAATATTCTTGTGTTCCTCATAAAAGCTCTTGGACTTGTAATCCTCCAACGCTCCAAACATCTTGCCGCCCTTAATGTGATGACCGTAGATAACCAGATTGTCACTTTCAGCAATATCGCAATTCTCCTGCACATAAGGCGTTCCTAAATCGCTGTACTCTTTTTCAAAATTGTGCTTCAGATAAAAATTCGGATTGTTCCCACTCTGCATCACAGGATAATTGATTGTCGTGCCGGCAATGGAAATCCAACCGACCATATCCTCATTCTGTAAATACAATTCCTGATACTTGGCAAGCACATCTTCCCCCTCGCTGACAGGGGCATCGTCTGGCACGGTTTCATCCGTGGGAGCCTGCTCTACCATCTCGGCAATCTCCTCAAAGGCTTCCGTCTGCTCGTCCACCTCTGCATAGTAATGATAAATGCGGAAGCCGCAAAAAGCCGCCGTACCTAACAGGCACACGGCGGCTACAACACAGATAATAGATTTATAATTCTTCATAGGCTTTTCCTTTCTTATCTTGAAATTTCCGTCTGTTTTCTGGGAGCAGGAAGCTCCCTGCAATATTCGGGGTATCTGACCTTGATACCCTCCATAAAGTAGGGAGCAAACTCACAGCAAAACAACTCCTCTGGCGTGAAATACCGTTCCCGCCCTTCCTCTGCATACCCGTTCCAAAGGTTAAAAGCAAGATGGCAGACCTTGACTGTTCCGCTTGTCTGCCAGCCGCCGTGCATACCCTCTGGCTCGATGCAGTCCTCCTTGAAATTGAACATCTGGTTGATGTTCGCCCTCGTTTCCGAAGCGATACCCATCACATAGAAAAATGCCCTGTGATAACAGTCGTTCACTCTGCATTTCATCATATTTTCCAGAAAGAAATCACGGTGAGCCGTATCACGGAATTTAATATCAGCCATAAAAGACCTCCTTTCTTAGACCTCACCGAACTTGGTCGTCATCAACTTGTAAAGCTCGGTATTGCGTGGGAACTTGTTTACAAACGGCACAAGGGAGCTGCCAACTTTGAGTAATCCCTGTCCTGCACCGACATTCGTGATATAACTCATCTGAAGGTCGGAGATATTAAGGAGCTTGGCAAGCTCAAGTCTGTCCGTAGATGCTTGGTTAAGCATAATGATAAATTCGCTGTTAGCAAGCATCGTCCTTGCCGTATGGCTCTGCAAAAGGTCGTCTACATTCTGCGTAATACCCGTACAGTACGCACCGTATTTACGCACACGCTTCCAGAGGGTAAAGAGGAAGTTTGCAGAGTATTCGTGCTGAAAGAGCAAATAGATTTCATCAATGAAAATAAAGGTATTTCTGCCTTTGGCTCTGTTCTGCGTGATACGGTTTAAGATACTGTCAAGCACCACAAGCATACCGATAGGCTGTAACTGCTTACCCAAATCCAGAATGTCATAGCAGATAAGGCGGCTGTGGGTATCCACATTGGTATGCTTGGCAAAGGTGTTGAGAGAGCCATCTGTAAATAATTCGATAGCAAGGGCGATTTCCTGTGCTTCTGGTTCGTTCTGTTTAAGAAGTTCCTCACGGAAGTCCTGCAAGGTTGGCGGCGTTCCCATATAGTTGCCCTGCTGATAGTAGCGGTACACGCTTGCCGTACATCGGTCAATAATGGATTTCTGCTTTGCTCCCAAGTTCGTGCCGCCGATGAGCTGTTCGCAAAGGGATAAAATAAACTCCGATTTCAGAATGACAGGGTTTGCACCGTCACCGTAATCGGAGTTCATATCCATAGCATTGATGTGATTTTCACTTGTCGCAGAGATATGAATAACCTCTCCCTGCATTGCTTTAACAAGCGGGGAATATTCACGCTCTGGGTCAATGATGATTATATCGGCATTAGGGTCGGTCAGAATGATATTCGTCATTTCTTCCTTTGCGGTAAAAGATTTTCCTGCACCTGACACACCGAGAATAAAGGAATTGCCGTTAAGGAGCTGCCTGCGGTTGGCAATAATCATATTTTTGCTGATGACATTCTGACCGTAATACACACCGTTTTCGTGGTAAATTTCCTGCACACGGAACGGTATAAACACTGCAAGGCTCTCTGTTGTGAGGGTACGCAGGGCATCTATCTTCCGTACACCAAATGGCAGAGCTGTATTTAATCCGTCCATCTGTTGATATTTCAGCACCGCAAACTGGCACAAGTGCTTTCTTGCGGTAGTCAAGAGAGCTTCTGTATCATTGTCGAGCTGCTCTTTGGTGTCAGCCGTATGCACCATCGTCAGCACGGCAAACATCATTCTCTGGTCACGGGTTGTCAAATCGTCCAGAAATTCCTTACTTTCCTTTCGCTGCTGTTCCAAATCATAGGGGATAACGGCTGAAAAATTGTTGTTCTGGTTCTGCTTCCTCTGCCAATTCGTAATGTTAGTTTCCACACCAAGCAGACGGTTTTCCACCTCCTGCACGGCTTCATCTGTGGGAACGGGGATAATGTCAACGGACAGCATCATATTCCTGTTCAACTCACAAAGCTCCGCCACCATACTGTCCTTGATATATGCCGCATACTCTCTGAGAAAAATCACACGCCCATATCTGTCCCCCATTCTGAAGCAGTCGCTCTCAAATTCAAAGGTATCAGGGCAGATAAAATCCTTGAAATCGTGACCTTTCCGCATCGTCTGGGTAATATCGAAGTGGAACGCTGTTTCTTCTCCTGTACGGTAGAAGTCGTGGAAGATACGCAGCTTGTCGCCTGCGTCCAGTTCCACACACTTCGACCCCAGACGGTTAAAGTGGGCGATAAGGTCAGCACCCACACGGGCAAAGTAGTTTCGGGCTTCCTCGATATTCTTCTTGCAGACAGATACGGTTACATACTTATCCTGTACGATGGAATTAGCCCCTGTCGCCTTATCCAAAAGCATTTTGTTGTATTCCTTGCGGTACTTATCCAGACCGTCATCAGCCATTGGGATTAAAATGGTCTGTTCAAAATCAGCTTTGTTCAAGCGACGGTTGTTGATAGTGATTTTCGTGGTCGCACCGCTGTCAAGGGAATTAAGAAGCTCCGAGTATTCAAGGAACATTGCTTCCTTATCCTCACGGCTTGCCACGGCATAGTTTATATCCTCAAACTTAAAGGTCTTTGCGTACTTGTTCCTGCCTACAAGAAATATGCCGTCCTCCCAGATTGTCTTAATCGGGATAACATTTTGTACCGACTTCGGCACAACAAACTTTTCCCTGTCCTGCTTGAACAGATTTTTAAGAGTTCTCAGCATTGTTTACCTCCTTGCTGCATTTCGCTTTTTTCTTTTTCGATTTCTTTGGTTTTGGTGTCCTGCCTTTCTGCTTTTTCCGTACTGTCGTCAACCCTTTTTCATAGGCTTCAATGGTTGGCTTCACCGTTTCATAATAAAGATTATCTGGCAGGAACATCAGCTTTTTCGGCATCAGAAATTCTGATTTAAGCCACGCCCAGACAAACTGCTCTGCGGTCATACCGTTGTATTTGATAAAGCCCATAGCCGCAAAGGGGAATGCACCTAAGATACAAACCCAACTGAGGGTTTCCGTTCCAAACCGTGGACGGAGAAGAAAATACAAACCCATCGCCACGCCGCAGGCAAGGACAGAAAAAATGAACTGTCTGAGTGACAGTCCAAAAAACATACTCTCCGTATAATTACGGATTTCCTTATTTATCTTTACTTCCAATCATAGCACCTCCCTTACAAGCCCATCATTTCTCTTACAACACGGTCTGCCATTTTGACCGCACCGACAAGGACGAGCATATTGAACACAAGTTCCCCGATATAGCTCCATACCATTGTAACCGCCGCCGCATCGGGATTGACCACAGGCGGAGAAGAAGCAAATAGGGAAAAGATAATGCAGGCAAGCACGATAACCGCACCTTCAAGGCATACAGCGGCATAGCTCTTAATGAAGCTCTTGCCGACGCTTTGGCTCGGCTCTCCCGCAAAAGCGGAAAGGGGTACGGGTGCTATGGCAGTATAGATATACAGCTTGAAAAACCTGCCATATACCGACATAATCATTATGAATGACAGCACCGTAATAAACAGTCCGCCTATCAGCGTGACCGCCCATAGCGGGATACTCTCAAAAAATCCGCAATCTTCAACGGCTGTCACGATTTCCTGCGGCAACACCGTCTGCTGTGCCGAGCCAAATCCTGCGGCATTCATAATCGTGGAAATCATACCCTGCACAATCTTAAACAGTGCCATCATCAGTTCTAATCCGTAGGTCACTGCACCTTTGGCAATGGCAAAGCGGATAAACAGCTTCAAAGCCTGCTCTGGTCGCTTGACTTCTGCAAAATTTCCGCAGGTACGCATCACACCCACAACAAAGAACAGCACGAGCAGGGCAAGTCCAATAGCCTGCACCGCACCGTGAATATCCACGATGACATTCCATATCGTGCCTCCCTTAAAGTTCTCTGGGGATTGGGTAATGAGCTGCCATATCTCGGCTAATTTCTCATTCCAAGTGTTTAGGGCGTTCTCTAAATTCTGTACCACCCAGTTATCAGACATTTGACCACCTCCTTGATGATATTAGATAACGGGAGCAGTTCCGCACTCGGCGGATCTGCTCCCGTTATCTTTTTGTGTCAGTCTGTTATCTTAGCCTGTGATAAGAGTCAAGATTTCTTTTGCGAAGGTAATGACAACGCCGCCTGCAAGGGTCAAAAATCCGTTAGCTCTCTGGGACGGGTCATGGGATTTGAGGGAAAGACCAATCTGCACGATACCAAAGCCGAGCATAATCATACCAACAGCCCTCACCAGACCGAAAATGAAATCGGACAGATTGTTGACTACCTGAATGGGGTCATTGGCAGCAAAGGCGGTTACGGAAGTACCAAGCACAAAGGTCATTGCCATAACAGCCATACAGTAATAGCGGAAGCCTTTCTTAACCTTTTTAGTCATCGGCAGCTTCGTGGTTTTCTTGTTCTCGTTCTTCTTAAAAAGTTTCATAGGGTAAATCCTCCTTATAAATTGAATATTTCTTCCAAGTCCTCATCGGACAGAAGCTCATAGGAAGTGCTGACAGCTTTCACGCTCACGGCGTTATCTGGAATATCACTGTCAAACACAAGGGTTGCGACAGCCTGCGTAGGCTCTCCGTGGATATACGGCGGTTGCCCTCCGTCAGCCGTCAGCTTCACATTCGGGTGCTTCAAAATGTCATACTTGAAGTCCATAACGGGGCGTTCTCCACGCACAAAAAGAAGTGCGTAACGGTTATCAAGCATACGCACTTCGTCTGGGGTCATCAGCTCACGCCCCGAAATCTGATAATTTGTTGAATAGTTACCACTCCGCCCAGAGCTTTTCCCGTAGGTGTTGGTATCAATGGTTTCCTTGCCCAAAAGCTCTGACACATATTTGTGGGTGCTTTGCTCGTTGCCGCCCAGATACAGAAACTCATCGCAGTTGCCGACAATGCTTTCCCATTGCTTTTCAAAAAGGGCTTTGAGCTGTGCCAGATTTTGCAGGATAATGGATACCGATACCCCTCTGGAACGCATAACAGACAGGATTTTATCAAAGTCGTCGGGCAATGAAACATTCGCAAATTCGTCCATTATGAAATGGCAATGCACAGGCAGGCTTCCGCCGTACTTGTGGTCTGCTAGATAAAAAAGCTGCTGAAAGAGTTGGGTATAAAGGATACTGACAAGGAAGTTAAAACTCGTGTCGTTGTCTGGTATCAGAGCGAACAGAGCGACCTTCTTTTCGCCCAGACTTGGCAGGTTAAGCTCATCGGTGGCAGTAAGCCCTGCAAGGCTCTCCAGATTGAATTTTTCAAGCCTTGCGGCAAGAGTTATCTGGATACTCTTTAAGGTCTTTGCACTACCAGAGTGGTAATCCCTGTAATACTTGAGGGCGATATGCTCTGGGTTTACCATTTCCAGACGGTCAAACAGCTCGTCTAGAGGGCTTACATAGCTGTCATCGTCCTCTCGGACTTCGCCTGCACGGAGCAGCTCCATAACCATCGGGAAATTCTGTTCGTCTGGCGGTGCTTCATATTTCAGATAGAACACCAGAGCCAGAAGCAGCATACTCGCCGCCGTATCCCAGAACGGGTCTTGCGACTGTGAGCCTTTCGGCGTGGTCGCCTTAAACAAGTTTGTTACCAACCTCTGAACATCGTTATCGTTCCGCAGATAGACAAAGGGATTGTAACAATGGCTGCGGTGCATATTGATAAGGTCAAGCACACGCACCTCATAGCCTTTGTTTTCCAACAGACCGCCGATGTCACGGACGATTTCGCCCTTTGGGTCGAGTATTACAAAAGATGTGTTGCACTGCATAGCATTTGGCTTGCAGAAAAACCTCGTTTTTCCCGCACCAGAACCGCCGCAGACTAAAATATTCAGATTCCTGCGGTGCTTTTTCCCGTCCAACCCGATACGGACATTCTGGGTCAAAAGCTTATTAGCTGACGGGTCTTTATCTCGGTACTTCTTATTCAAAGCACCTGCGTTGCCCCATTTCGCAGAGCCGTGTTCCTCACGCCTGCGGTAATTCCTGCGTGTAGAGAAATAAACGCCGATGCCCATAGCGTAGGCAAGTAAAAAAATGAGGACAGTCTTTACGCTGTCCTCACATACCATTATTTCAAACGGATTGCCCATCGCCACAGGCAGACCTCGGATAATCTCTACAAGACCACCGCTGACATAGGGTGCTGTCAGCAGGGCAAGCCATACGACAGGAAGTATGCCGCAGACAGAAAGGATTAGGCTCGTTTTCTGGTCATCGTTCCTCATTGCACCTGCAATGCACGACCTTAACCTTTTTTGTCGGAGCGTGTGCCACCTTGCTTATCAGCTCGTCAACAGGCTCGGTGGGGCGTTCCTCCTGTAACTGCCTTGTACGCAGGGTGTTTAAGGCGTTGATGACGATATTCTTATCGTACTTATCAAGTGCGATATGGTATCGTTTCTCTCTCATAGTCTGCACCTCCGATTAGCGTTCCTGCTCTTTGTTCTTTGCAGGCTTGTTCTTCTCCATACTCTTATACATATCGCTCTGGATTTCGCCCAGAACATCACGCATCGTGCCAAGCTCTCCTTTGAATGCCTGTGTATCCATTTCCGCATACTCTCTGGGAAGTCTGGAAAAGTCAAAACCTCTGGTATCCACGCCATAACGGGAGCTTACCATATAGGCAACGCAGAAGGATTTGAAATCGGAAGCATCACGGCTCTCGTTGTGCTTAAAGTCATAGACCGCCGCCGACACTTCTTTTGCCATACTCACGAACAGCACTTCCTCGGAAAGCCCCTTCTTGACAAAAATGGTCTGCTGAGAGCTGTCATAATAGGCAGGCAGTTCAAGCTCACCGACAGGAACACAGGGTACAGGGCTTGCATCAATCAGAGCCGACACAAGCTCACGCATGGATTTCGGCTCCTGTTCCTGCTGCCTGTCCTTTGCCGAGGTTTCGGAAATATCATAAACCACTTTGGCATTGTAAGAGACGCCCTTTGTCCCGTCCTCACGGGTGTATTCCTTGCTCGGCTCAAGGATAATGATTTTCTGTGCGTCCTTGTTCACATAGACACGGTTCGCTTTCCATTTGCTGTACTCTTTAAGCTGCGTTGCTTCGGGCATCTGTGCTGATACCAGAATAGCGTTAGCCACGGAGTAACGGTCAAAGCGACCCTGCACATCAAGATACTGACGGAAGCTGTCGCCGCTTGCCACCATTTCAGAGCAGGTATTGTCAATCAGCTCATAGGCTTCTTTCCGCTGTGCCTGCTTTGCGGCAGCCCATTCCTCTTTATCAAAAGGTCTGTTGCCGCCGCTGAATACATCGTAAATACTCATAGCTGTTTACCTCGTTTCTTTGGATTTTGGTTTCTTTTTCTTTCTTGTGGGCTGTTTATGCTCCGTTTTCCTGTTAGCACTTTTCGCCCTGTCGGAAGCACCGCTTTTGTCCAGGTCGGAAGTGCCAATCTCTGCTTCCTGCTCCTTGCGGCTCTCCTTGATTTTCCGCAGTTCCTCTCTGACAGAAGGTTTCTCCTTAGTCATAGTAGCCCCCTCTGCGGACTTCTTTGGCTGCTCTAAGGTAGGCTCGGACTGAGGGGATTTTTCTGTCTTTGCCACCGAGGGGTTTGGGGCGTTTTCCTCCTTCTGGACAGGCTTGCCCATAAGCTCGTCAAGCAGCTTGTCTTTCTCCGCCTTTTCCTGCACACCAATATCTGGCTCTGGCTGACCGTCCTTTGCATCTTTGGATTTCTCGGCTTCCGTCACAATAGAAGCGGTATCCACCGAAGCAAGATTAAAGCGTTCCACGATACGACTGATTTTCGATGCGTCCTCGGCACGGGCGATGACATCGATCTCCGCATTGGGGTCTTTGTTTTTCCTGTCCGTGAGGACACAGTAAAGCACACCGTATTTTTTCGCTTCCTGCGTGAACTTCTTTAAGTCGCCGTTTTTGACGGTAAAGACTTTCAGCTCCTTACCAGAACGGAGCATACTCGTCAGCCTTGCTTTGCCTTTGGTTTTCTTTTCTTCTTTGAGAATGGAATACAACAGGATAGCGATGTTCTTCGCACCTGCACCTGTAATTTTGGCAGCGACCTCAAAGCCCTCCAAGCTCATTCGGACGATTTGTTCTGCCGCTTCGCCGCCTGTGTTCATTCTTCATCAGCTCCTTTCTTTGCTGTTCGTGTTCGTCTGCCCGTATCGTCTGCAATTTTTCCTTGAGGGTATCACTACGGGCGGCGATGCCCTCGCACAGTCTGACCTCCTTTCGGATAATTTTCAGCCGCCCCGAAATATCGGAAAGCTCTGCCTTGACCGCTTCCTTTTCTTCGCCGCTTGTCCTGCGGGATTTGGAGTAAAGCTCCTTTCGCTTCTGAAGCAGGGCAGACATCTCCGTTTCCAGAGAGCCTTTATATGAACAAAGCTGCTCCGCCGTATCAATGTGATTGCGGCAAAGCAGCCTTGTTTCCTGTGTGATGGCTTCCATCTTCATAAGGTCGTCCTTTAAGAGATAATGAAGCCGTGCATAATTTTGTTTTCTGCCTTTTGGCAGGATACCGAGCTTGTAGCAGTAATGGAGATACAGCCCACGCAAGCCGCCGATTTTCCTGGCATTCTTCAATGAGCCTTTGACCCGATAGACCTTGACCTGTGGCTCTGAGAAGCTCTGGAATTTGACAGCATAGGAATTTTCGCTGATACGCTCCATAATCCTGTCATTGGTGTATTCCTCTCCGAGCTTATAAAGCCGCTTGGGTCTTTGCCAGCCCTTGCCTATAATCGTCCAATACTTGCGGTTGGGGTCAAAGTTTATGCGATAGCCCATTTCTGCCAACTGGCGGTCAAAGTCTTTCAGCGTAAATGATTTGCTGATAGCTTCATCCACCGCCTGTCTGGCAACATTATCCCTCGTGGGTCGCCCCTGCTTTTCGGCTTGGTAAAGGGCGTAGGGCTTTTTCTTACCGCTTGGGTGTTCGATGACAGACAGAGCATACTCACGGCAAAGCTCATCGGAACGCTGACGGAGCAGCCGCAGATTTGCTTTGTTGTCGTGGTAGTGCATACCGTCCGCAAAAGAAACAGAGTTCACGACAAAGTGATTATGCAGGCAATCGGTATTTAGGTGAGTGGCAACGATGACTTGAAATCTGTCGCCCCACATTCGCTCGGCAAGTTTAACGCCGACCTCGTGAGCCTGCTCTGGCGTAACCTCACCGTGCTTGAAGCTCTGGAAGCCGTGATAGCAGACAATCTCACTCGTGTCGCTCCATCCCGCTTTGGTAATCATCATTTCATCTCTGGCGGTGGTCGGGTCACAATTTACACCTGTGACAAAGAAACGCTGCTCGGTCTTATCCTTATTAGTAGCGTACTCCATTACATCGACCATCGCCTGCAGGTCGTCTTCGGTGTATTTGGGGTTGGCGGTCTTTTCGGGATTTTCGGCATAGTCGATTGGATGGTCGAGCCTGCCACGCACATCCCATATCTCGCAGACCGCCATTACGATGACCTGCGTGGAAGCAGATACCTTTTGCGAATGTCAATCTGAAACTCGTGCCATTTCCTTGCTTCCTCACGGAGCATCGGGGTATCCACAAAGCCGAGGGCGTTTGCCTTAACCGCAAGCTGATTGATACGGTTGCCAATGGCGGACAGCTCACGCATCATTTTATAGAACTCTGGGTCGGGCTTTTCGCAGAGCTGATAGCCCCTTACCATTTCTCTTAAAAAGGCTTCTTTTGAGCGACCCGATTTCCGCACAAGCTCATTAAGGTGTTCGGCTTCCTCCTCAGTCAGACGGAAAAGTATCTGCACATTTCTTTTTCGCATTGTCCACTTCCTTTCTCTCGGAAAGTCTGCTTATCTGCAAGCAACACATACACGCAACACCGAACAGACCGCCGAGCATTGTGCCAATAATGAAAAATAAGAACTCACTCATTTTTAAACTCCTTTCTGTTCTCACGGGGTATTAGGGGCTGACCCCTAACAAGCGAATTTGGCTAACCAAATTCAGTGCTTGGTAAGACATCTCATTCTTCGCAGTCCTCCTCATACATACACTCACCGCACACGGGGCAGAAGTACGGACAGTCCGAACAATCCGTATTTTCCTGTAGTGTATTCTCGCCCGCACCGTCAAGACCGTCCTCGCTCTGCTCGGTAATATCGGCTTCGCCGCAGACAAAACCATCATCGGTAAAGTTGATAAGGTCGGTATCGAACAGGATAATTTTTGTCTTTTCCTTTGCCTGTTCGGGGCTTTCCGCATAGACGGAAACGGTCTTTCGGTAATGGGCAGTAAGGGTTACATCATACTTTTTCAATAGTTCATTCCTCGCTTTCAGCATTAAATTTTGATTTGGTTTCGGTGTCTTTCTGGGCAAAAACTGCTACACAATCAACGGACATCACTCCTTTCACGCTTAAGCTTTGGTCTTGCAATTTTCAGATAGGACAACAAAAAATCGTTGAAGTCCTTGCCGACAGGCGGAGGATCATCAACGATTTTGTAGTCTTTCTGCAACAGTTCCTTCAAAGTAGCGGTACAAAGCCTGCCTACCTTATCATTATCCAGATGCAGAACTATGGTCTTAATTTGTGGATTGGCACTCAAAAAAGTTGTGAGAGCTATGGGGATTTTGCTGTCCTTCATCTCTTTCTTTGGCTGATACACGCCCGATAAAGAAAGCAGATTTTCCGATTTATAGTCCTTTCCCTCACACTTTAGATAGGTGGCGTAGGACAGTAAATCAATGGCGGCTTCAAATAAATGCACGGTATCCGCAGGCTTCTTTGCCAGAAGTCGGAACGAATACTGCTTGTCGCTGCCCGATGCGTCCTGCTTGAAAGTGCTGCCGAGAGTGCCTCGCAGGGCAGCATATTTCGGTGTTCCGCTTTCATCTTTGCCGATAAAAACAGCATTGTGATAATCGGCACTCTCATAAAGCGTGCCGTCTGAGATACACTCCTGTATGAGCTGATAGTCAATACCACGCCCGAAAAGATACTGTATCACTCGGTTACAATCCTTATTTTTTGGCGGCAGGAGCAGGACTTTCGGTTTATCTTTCTTGGGAGCAGGGGGTGGCTTCCAGTCCGCCATCGTCTGTCCCGTGAGAATTTCCACGGCTTCTACGAAGTCATATTCCTTGACCTTGATGAGATAGTCGAGGGCAGAATAGCCGCCGAAACCTCTCGACCACCAATACCATTTGCCGTTGGAAATCTTTAAGCTGTCGTGTTCTGCTGTACAGTACACATTGCTTGTGCCTTTGACCTTAACGAGATTGCTCGGCTCAAACTCACGCAGATAGGATAACAGGTCAATCTGGCGTACCCGTTCAAGCACATCTGGGTCAATCTGCACGTAGGGTCGGTTAGTTCTCAATGGATAAAATCACCTCCAGAAATAGAAAAAGCCGAGGGGATTTCGTTAAATGAAAACCTCTCGGCTATGTAAAATATAGTTCTTTTAGAATGAAAAAAGCATCCCTTTTTCTGTTGCGATATTATAAATCCATTTGTTACCCGTAGGGCTTACCAAATTACTAATATTCGCAATTTCCTTAATTGTTTTTTCTACAAACTCTGAATTATGCAACTTATAATTTTTTGCAAAGCAATCGCAGCACTCCTGCATTTTTGCATCGGCAGGTGGAAAAAGAGCCATTGGAACATCTTTTGCATCTAAACGGCCCTTGATATTACCTCCCGATATTAGGCTTGCATTACCGTCACGCCCTTTACCTGCTATGAGAAAATAGAACGGCAAGGCTAATATAGCATCACAATTTGTATCGGCTACTCGCTTATAAAATGCTTTTATAATATCAAGTAAATCATCGGTAGTTAGGCAATCTTTATTTGTCGCCTTGTTCAAATCTATTGAAATAGCCTTTTCAATAGCTGCGTTACCTGCACTTGAAAAAGCTAAATGGTCATTTATCATAAGGACTTTGTCTAAATCATCTGACAAAGTTTTCCCGTCAATACTTGACCCTCGCTTATCGCCTGCAATAATTATACGGTTATTTTCTTTTATTCCAAAGATAACACTCACAAACTGTCACCTCCTTACTGATTTAAAAATCATACCACATTTTTATGAATTTTTCCACCTCTGCGGCTATGTAAAAGCGGCATCAGCTCCACGCCAATGCCGCCGTTCTCGGTTATAAAATTCCTGCCTTTTTGAGATACCCAACGCTGTCATAGCACCCTCTGAAATAGATTGCTTCCTGCTGCATATCGCTGAGCCTGTTCCGAAGCTCCAAAACTTCTATCAAAGCCTTACACTCCTGCTCGGATAAATCACTCGGCTTTTCCGTATCCAAAACTGCCATCACTTTGGGATACTCCTTGTAGAGTTCCTCTATCCTTTCCTCTGTGGAACGGTATTCTGGATTTTCTTTGGGCAGCTTTGCGATAACGGAGCTTAGATATTCAGCAAAGATGTTGCTATGCACATCAACAAAGGTTTCAAATCTGAAATTATCAAGCACACCTTTCACCTCCGATATTCTATAAATCTACACCTATTATACTTCCCAGAAATCAGCAATACAAATATGCAAACCGCATTATCTCTCCCGACTTGCACATTTTCTTTCGGGCTGTTCTTCTGCCTGCTCTGGCTCGGTATCCATAACGGAAGTATCTTTTTCATTCAGATTCAGCTCAATGTTAAGAGCGTTCAGCCGTTCTGTTTTTTCTTTCAGCTCATCTTCAAAGGCAAAGGGCTTCTTGATTTCCTCCTTTGCGGTTTCAAGCTGTGCGATAGTTTCCGCCTTTTTGGTCTTGGCAGCTTCCAGTCTGGCGGGGAGCTTTGACAGCTCGTTTTCAATTCGGGTCAGATTTCCGAGGGCATCAGCACCTAAATCTACCTTATGCTTTGCCTTTCCACAAAGGTTCATACAATAATGGGCGTTGACGGTATCATAATAAATCTCTATTCGGAAACCTCGATAGCTGCCGATTTCGGTAGCTGCGGACATCGGATAATCCTTGCAGATTGCAAGGAGCATCTCGCCTGCGTCTGCCTTTTCGGTGTAGGTCATACCTTTTAGGGTCATCGGGCAGAACTTATCCTCGCCCTGCGGCTTGTGCTGCTCGACAAGAGCCGCATCGTTTTCATAGCCTGCAATGCGTTCCTCATACTCTTTAATGGTCTGGGGATAGTATTTCAGCACTCTGTCCTCAAGGTCGTAATGCTCGGAAAGATAACTCTGCTTTAACACTCGGAGCTTGGAAACCTGTATATCCAAATCCATCTTTTCCTTAAAACGGGCATCACCTGTGGCAAGCATTTTAACCTCCGCAAAGGACAGGGCAACCTCGTCCACATCTTCGGCAGAGCGTACAGGGCTTTTGCTCGTCATTATCTGGCTGATAAATTTCTGCTTGCTCTCCACCAACTGATAGAGATAAGCATCAAAAGTCTGCTCGGTCACATATCGGTAAACCTCCACCTCTGGAAACATATTGCCCTGCCGTTCAATACGCCCCTGCCTTTGTTCAAGGTCGGAAGGACGCCACGGACAATCAAGGTTATGGATTGCTATGAGCCTGTCCTGCACATTCGTACCTGCTCCCATCTTAGGAGTAGAGCCGAACAGCACACGGACTTCGCCGCTTCTTACCTTGCCGAACAACTCTTTTTTCTGTGCATCGGTGGTCGCTTCGTGGATAAAGCGTATCTGCTCCGCAGGGATACCACGGGCTATCAGCTTCTCCCTCATATCGTCATAGACATTGAAAGTACCGTCATTTTTCGGGGTGGACAGGTCGCAGAACACAAGCTGTGTCGCTTTGGTATCGGCGTGTTCCTCCCAGATACGGTACACATTATCCACGCAGGCATTGACTTTACTTTCTGGGTCATCTGGCAGCATCGGGTCAATCATTCTCTGGTCAAGAGCCAGTTTTCTTCCATCATTGGTTATCTTGAGCATATTGTCAATGTTCGGCTCGACAAGCCTTGCCCTGACTTTCTCAGCCCGCTTCGCAAGGGAAGCTACCATTTCGGTCTGTATCTCACTCGGCTTAGTCTTAATATTGTGGTAATTGACCGTTGGCACAGGGAGCTTTAGCATATCGGCGGTCTGTATATCCGCCACCTCACGGAACATCTGCATCAGCTCTGGCAGGTTATAGAACTTGGCAAACCTTGTCTTGGCTCGGTAATTCGTGCCTTCGGGTGCTAATTCCAGAGCTGTAACCGTTTCTCCAAAGGTAGAAGCCCAACTGTCAAAATGCTGCAAACCGTTCTGTGCAAGAGTGTCATACTGCAAGTACCTCTGAACGGAGTACAGCTCAACCATTGAATTGCTAACAGGCGTACCCGTTGCGAAAACCGTGCCACGGTTGCCCGTGATTTCGTCCAGATAGCGGCATTTCATAAAGAGGTCGCTTGATTTCTGGGCTTCGGTCTGGGCGATACCGCCTACATTCCGCATCTTGGTGTAGAGGTACAAATTCTTATAAAAATGGCTCTCATCAATGAAAAGCCTGTCAACGCCGAGCTGTTCAAAGTCGATAACCGTATCCTTACGCTTGGTGTCGTTGAGTTTTTCGAGCTTCGTCTTGATTGCCTTTCGGGTTTTCATTAGCTGTTTGACCGTGAACTGCTCGCCTTTGGAAGCCTGCACATCGTCAATGCCATGCTCAATATCATCAAGCTGCTTTTCCAACTGCTCCCTCTGGCGTCCTATGCTCATCGGGATTTTTTCAAACTGCGAATGCCCGATAATGACTGCGTCATAGTCGCCTGTGGCAATCCTGCCGCAGAACTTCTTGCGGTTTCCCGTTTCAAAATCCCGCTTTGTTGTCACAAGTATATTTGCACTCGGATAGAGCCGCAGATACTCGGAAGCCCACTGACCGACAAGATGATTTGGCACAACAAACATGGATTTCTGGCATAAGCCGAGCCGTTTGTTTTCCTGTGCGGCGGCTACCATTTCAAAGGTTTTTCCTGCTCCCACCTTATGGGCAAGAAGCGTATTGCCGCCATAAAGGATATGGGCGATGGCGTTGACTTGATGTGGTCTTAGTGTGATTTCTGGACTGATACCTCCGAAAGTGATATGGCTTCCGTCATATTCACGGGGTCGCACAGAGTTAAAAGTGTCGTTGTAATAACGGACAAGGCGGTTTCGCCGTTCTGGGTCTTTCCATATCCAATCCTGAAACGCCTGCTTGATGACTTCCTGCTTCGCCTGTGCCGCCGTGGTTTCCTTTGCATTGAACACCGCTTTTTTATTGCCGTGTTCGTCATACACATAATCAAAGATACGGGTGTCACGCAGGTTTAAGGTGTCCTCAATAATACGATAGGCGGAAGCTCTTTTCGTACCATAGGTGCTGTCCGCCTTTACATTCCCCATATCGGAGCTTTTATTCTCTATGAACCAGTCTCCGTTTATCGGGGTGTATCGTACCTTTAATCTGCCTGCGGCATAACTTGACGGAGTTAAAAGCTCCATCACAAACCGCTGTATATCTTCCTGCGGTATCCAAGTTGCACCCAGACGGACAGAGATTTCCGCCGCCGAGAGGTCTTTGGGAATGACCTTTTCCAAGGCTTCCACATTAACTGCAAGCTCTGGGTCATTCTTCGCAGCAAGATCCGCAACCGTCAGCTTGTTTCGGACATTTCCTGACAGATACTCGTCTGCGGCTACATAGGAAACATGCTCACAGTTCGGTACTTTGAAGATAACACCTTGTAAATCCTGCACAAGCTCAGCCTGCGTTTTGCCTGTGAGCTGCTCCATATAAGGCAAATCAACACGGGCTTTCTCCCCGATAGAGAGGGCGAGGGCTTCGCTTGCAGTTTCAACCGAAGTTACTTCTCGGTGGGGTTTGATAGTCCGCTTTGTGAACATATCTGCCTTCCGTTTGAAGTTGCCCTCATCATCAAGCACCTCCAGAGAACATAGAAGGAAGTAGCTCTCATCTGAAGCAAAAGCAAGATAGTTTCCTCGGCTGTTGATTAGACCGTATTTTGCGGTATAAACATCATACAGACGGTTGAGGTTTTCCTGCTCGGTGCGTATCATTTCCTCTGGGTAATCATCGGTCTGATACTCTATGAGCTTACGCACACAGTCACGAATTTGGATAAGTCCCTTAATACGGTTTTCTGCGGTCATCGACACAGAAGCAGGTTGCATACGGTCATTCTCTCGGAAGTAAACCCTGCCGTCCACCAGAGTAAAAGAGAAGTTACGCACATTCGGGTCAGCAGGAACGGAAAGCTCCTGCTCATCGGAGATTTCATCAACCCTATTATCAAGCTCTGGGATTTCGCCGTTTATCCTCTGAACTGCATTGGACAGAAGCTCGGAAAGTGGTATATCCTTACGGGCTTTACAGACAGGCTCGAAAGTACCAAAGCGTGTGTTTTCCATCTTTATCTCGCCCAACACCATTTCGGGGTGTTCGACAAAATATCTGTTCATCGTAACACCGTTTTCGTCCGTATCAAGGTGTACCCAGTCTGGCTCTATATCCATCACTCGGTCACGCTTTTGCAGGATAAGAATATCGCTCGTGACCTCCGTGCCTGCGTTTGCCTTAAAGGTGTTGTCTGGCAGACGGATAGCACCTAAAAGCTCGGCTCTCTGGGCAATATACTTGCGTACCTCTGGACTTGCTTTATCCATCGTACCCTTTGAGGTAATGAACATCACAACGCCGCCGGCACGGACTTTATCCAGAGCCTTTGCGAAAAAGTAGTCGTGTATGAGAAATTTCTGGGCGTTGTATCGGCTGTCATTGACCCTTATCTCCCCAAAAGGCACATTACCGAGGACTACATCAAAATGGTCGTCTGGGAGATTTGTTTTCTCAAAGCCCTCAATGGCAATGTTCGCTTTTTGGTAGAGCTGCTTTGCAATCCTGCCTGTGAGAGAGTCGATTTCCACGCCGTGGAGCTTGCTGTTTTGCATACTTTCGGGAAGCAGACCAAAGAAATTGCCTGTGCCGCAGGACGGCTCCAAGATATTGCCCTGTGAAAAGCCCAGGCGGTCAAGTACGTCATACATCGCCTTGATAACAACAGGCGGCGTATAAAAAGCGGTCAGCGTTGACTCCATAGCGGCACGGTATTCCTCTGGGGAAAGGCTGGCATATAGCTCCTTAAACTCCTCCGCCCACGCCGCATTGTGTTCATCAAATGCCATAGAAAGACCGCCCCAACCGACATACCGAGACAGGACTTCCTGTTCTTCGGGTGTGGCAAGGCGGTTTTCAATTTCAAGCTCGTGCAGCAGGTTGATTGCCGCCATATTGTTACGGAATTTTTCTTTTGCTCCGCCGATACCGATGGCATCATCGGTAATACGGAAATTATGACGGTCTGTGGCAAGAGTTTCCGTTTTTTCTTCGGGTGGTAATTCGGTTTTTTCCTGTTCCAATAGCTTTTGGATATAGCCGATTTTCTCCACTCGGTTTATCGGAAAGCCCACATTGTTCTGGAATGTGATGTCACGCAGGGACACATCACCGCTGATTTTCCCGATGCTCTCAATGAGATATTTACGGTTATCTATGATGATTTCCCTGCCTATGAGGTCATCTGTGGATTGCTCCATTTCAATGACAGGAGCTTCTGAGCCATTCACTTTATCGGCATTCGCCTGTGGTTTTTCTTCGGCTTCCTCGGCTGTCCTGTACCAATCACTTTCGGTAGCCATAATCTCATCAAGCAGTTTTTCGTCCTCTGGTTTCAGCTCGGTGTGCTGTTCCAAGAATGGGATAAACTCATCTCTGCCACGGAGCAGGCTTTCTCGGTCATCTCCATATAGCTGTTCGCCCTTTGGCGATAAGGCATAATCGTAAAAATTCTTAATATGGGCAATTAAATCGCCCTCACCATCGCCAATATCAAACCGCCCTTCATAGTTAAATTCCTCGCCGCCGATAACAGCCTTGATAACAAAATCTGTCTTGTGATACCACCCGATATTTTTATCGCCCTCACGCTCACGGTGCTGTTTCTCGTCCAAAATACCAAGCAGCTTATTCCCCAGAGCAAAGCTCAAATCCGTATAGCGGTCATTAAGCTGTCTGTCATAAAAGGCAGGGTGTTCGGAAAAACCGATAGAAAACTGTATTCCGTCCTGCTTTTTCTCGGACGGTGCTTCTGTCCTCTGTTTCTCGGTTACGACCACTTTCAGATGGTCATTTGCAGGATTTTCCGTTAGCTTTTCTTCAAAGTCGGCTCGGCTGTATTCCTGCCCCAAGATAGGGAACTCGGCATTTTGCAGATAGACCTTTTCCTCGGTAAGTGTTGCAATCTCATATTTATCCGCACCGATATACACCACATCGCCCTCATTGTAGAGGTAGCAAAGTGGGTGCAGCTCCCTTAATTCCTCGGTAAACTTCCACCCATTACTGCGGCTGAAAACCGAGGTCGTTTTCCATTGTACCTGTGCAAGAAAGTCTATGAGCTGTTGAACGGTTGAGGGGTCGGATAAGTGCTGTTCCATTTGCTCGGCGGTAACATCTGCAAGGTCGCTTCGTTCCACAACAGATAACAGGTCTTTTTCGTACCTGTCCAAGTCACGGATAAAGTCAGATAGCCGCAAAGCAAGGGTATCCCGTTTGTCGGCAGGCGGCAGGTCACGATGGGCGTCGATAAAACGCTGCCTTGCTATTTTCCTCTGGGTGTCAATCTCATATTGAGGGGCTGACACGCTCTCCAGATAATCGGCATAATGGTCTTTTTCTTTCGGATTGAGATAGCGGTTATCCTTAATCAGCTCACGCAGACGCTTTTCAACCTGTGACCATTTTAACACAAGGTCGTGATTGGTATAAGTGCCGTTTCGGTCAATGGCAAGACCTTTGCTGTCATACCAAGAATGACCGCTGAAACCATCGGGGAAGATGTGCGTACCGCCGCCCGTTCCATACTCATTTTTAAGGAACTCAATATTTTTCTGTCTGTCCACGCCCTTTTGGAATTGGCGGTAGATGCGGTATTTTCCGTCCGCAACACCGCTGCCTTTCTGAAGTACGGAGTCAATATCTTCTTTGGAAATAGCAAAAGCAGAGGCTTTTTCGTCCTCTGCTTTTGCTATCATTTCGATTTGTTCATCTACGGTTGGAAGATTGACCCTAACCTCATCCTCTTTGGCAACGCTTACTTGTAAATCAGTTCGGTCAGTATCACTTCCTCCGCTTGGCTGCGGATGTTGTTCATCAGTCCGACCCACTGCATCGGTGCTTTCTCTTTCAGTTCCTCTGTCACGCCCTGCTCGGCTGAGAGCTGCTTCGTCAGAAGCTCCAACCTCTGGAGTGCTGTCTGCTCTACCTCGTGCAGATGCCCGTTCAGCCTGCCCGATGTCAGCAGATTGAGATAGGTCACTCGCTTGTGCTTCTCCAGATAATCCCTGTGCATCAAAGCGTACCTGCCAAGCGGAAGCTCTGGCTCTGTCGGTAATGTTAGGTCGGGAATAAGATAATCCCCCTGTCTGCTGTAAGTGATTTCGCTCATTGTATTCGCTCCTTTCGGGTTGTTGTCTGCCTTTATCATACTGAGCCTGCGTTTTTTGTGCAAAGGTGCGATTCTGGTCTTTTTCCGCTATTTGCACATTTCGGATAGACTGTGAGATTTCCCGTAACGCCATTTCCGCAATATCGCTCGTGGCAACGCCGATGGCGTTTATCGTTGCAGGGGTATTGAAATTTACAATATCCGCAAAATCCTCTCGGTCAAAAAACTCATTCGTATCCAGACCGCAGCGGCTGATCAGCATAAAAGCAACGCTGTTTGTTGCCAGCCGCCTGTAAATGACTTCTATATTAAAGTCGTCCAGTTCTTCCAAAAAGCTGTCTTTCGTGCAGTCCTTTAACTGAGAAAAATAGTCTTGCAGATTGTCCTCCACGGCGTTCTTTGCCGTTTCCATTAAGTCAGAAGCAAGGTCAGTGCTTTCCACATCTCCAAACCTGTCCGAGAGCCTTTCCATAACAGCCTGCTCGTATCGCTCATCCATCTGCCATATCGGAACAGGGCGGCTGCCATAATAGCCCTCGTGGGTGTCGGACACATCAAAATAGTATTTCAGCGTATTCCTGCGACCTTTCGGGTCAAATACGGCAATACCCTTGCTGTCCTTATTGACCCAACGCTTGAACTGCCTGTTCCAAGTTTCGAGCTTCGCAACAGCGACAGCATCGGGGCGTTGGGCGTATATTAAAAGCTGTTCGTCAAAACGGCATTTATAGTTGCGGCAGGCAGAGGACAGAAAGCCCTGCCACGCCTGCGGATTTTTTGCAACCGCAATGCCTGTACGCCGATACAGCTCTGTGATTAGCTGATACTTCGCAGCCATTCAACCTACACCTCCTTATCGTTTCTGTTTCAAATATTTCTGTTTACTCACTCAGCACCACCGCCAAGAAAAGAAATGACCTTGTTCGATTTAATGCTCTTTTGCAGGTCATTGATGAGAGTAATATCCCCAACCGTGATGCCCTGCATAGAAAGAATATCGTCCATAGTCATAGCGGCAATCGCTTTTTCATCGGTAAAGCCTGCTTCCAAGACCTTATTCAAGACCTTGACGGCTTTCTGATTAACAGCCATATTCTAAATCCTCCTTATCGTTCTAAATCCTTGTGCTTCGGTGTTTTCTGCGGCGTTTGTTCCGCAGGTTTCGGCTCATAGGTCGCCCCGTTTTTCTGCATACGCTCGGCAAACTCGCAGATGTGGTACAGATTGCTGCCGACTTCGGTATGGTATTCATCAATGAAGCGGCAGGGATACTCCCGTTTCTCTTCCCAAGAAGTCGTGACAATGACCTTTCCGCCGTCGGGGATACGGAACAGTTCTTTATATTGAGGGTCAATAAATCGGATACCTTGTTCTGCTTTCTGGATATGCTTATTAAGCCATTCCTTCACATAGCAATAGCAGTAAAAATTATAGTCGCCTTTGGTGGGATTGCACCGAAGCAGAAAAGCGTGTTTCTCCGTATCCACACGGAAACCGTACTCCGTACAATAGTTACCCTTGATAGCACTTTCGGGAAAATGCCTTGCAAACGCACTCATATCATAGCGGTTATGCAAAAGCCCTTTATCCTCCCGTAAAGCATTGATGACCGTATCAAGGTCTGCCTTAAATTCGTCAGATTTCCATTGTGGTCTGGTATCAAACCAAGTGGTGTAAAAGCCATAGCCCGTCGTGGCAAAGTCACCACGCAGATGCCCGATAGTGCCTGTCTGCCCCTCAAGCTGCATACTTTGGGCATAGGTGTATTTCTGTTCTGTCGGGGTTAAAGGTCTTGTCTTTATTTCATTACTCATTCGGCTGCTCCTTTCTTTCCTTTTTCTCTTTCTGCTCGTCTAAAATCTTGCGAATACAGACATCGCAGAAAATAACTGACCCATCCTTATATCGGGGATAAGGACAGGTCGTGCAGTCATATTTTATTTTATCGCTCACGGTCATCACCGTTTTTCTGCTTCTGGGCAGGCTGATTATAGGGCATACGGCACTCTGACTGGTATCGTTCATTCAGCTTTTGCCGTGCATCATCAAGCTCATTCGTGTAATAACCCCAGAAATAATTTGAGCCTCCCTTGCAGTACCAACACACATAAGGGTTGGGTGAGTTGGGATTGTGACCGATGACAAGCTCTGTACTCCCGATAGTACAGCTCTCAATGATTTCATAGTTCTGATTGGAGCGTTTTTCTTCGTCCATAAGCACCTCTCTATTCTTTGGCATAACGCCGATAGGCTTTCTCGCCCGTGGCTCTCATTTTTTGAACAGGGCGGCTCCCTACAAGCTCTGGATACCGTGCCTGCAGCTTGCGGCGTGTCCTGCTGACGCTCTCAAAGCTCGGCAGACCGAGATATTTGTGCTGCGTCATTATCTCCGCAAGCGGCATTGCTCCTGCATCCTTCAAACAAGCATTACAAAGTGCAAGATACAGTACCATATCGTCATTTCTGGCATCTTCATTCTTTTCCAGAACAGCCCTGACTTTCTTTTCAATGGTTTTTAGGTTTCTCATCTTTACCTCCATAAAGGAAAGGGCGGCATCTTTCAGCCGCCCAAACAACTTACTTATTCTTTCTGTTACGGATATTCAGCCATACCGCCGCACCCACAATGAACACGACAAGCACGATTGCGATAATGGTTTTAGCGTCCATCAATTAGTCCTCCTTTTTCTTCTTTCTGTTCTTATAACCGACAAATCCGAGAACGCCCGCACCGACAACAGACAACGCCGCAAGGCTTACCCATAAGCCCAGATTGAAGTCATCGCCTGTTTTCGGGGTATCCCTGAACTCATTGTGCATCTGCACGATAGCCGTAGCGTTCACCTTTACCGTTGCCTGTTTATCGGCAGGAAGGATATATCCTGCGGAAGCCTTGTCGCTTACTTCGGATACGGTATAGTCGCCAATCCGCAAGCCCTCAATCACGATTTCCCCGTTCTTATCTGTCTTAAAGGTCTGGTCATAGTCCACGCCTGTCACACGGAAAGAGAAGCCCTCCACCTTGCCGTCAGAGGAAGTCTTTACGATTTTAAGAGAGCCTTTCTGTGCTGCATTGATAAAGCCAACACCCGCCTTGTTTTCCACTGTGTAGGTCTTTCCGTTCTCCTCGATGGATACGGCATAAACATCTTCATCAAGCACAAAGCCTGTCGGAGCTTTGGTTTCCTTTACCAGATATTTGCCGTAGCGGAGTTCACTCATCTGGTAAACGCCGCCGTCAAGTTCCTTCATTTCGCCAAGCAGCGTATCGTCTTTATCCAGTTTCCCATCGCCATTGGTATCGGAGTAAACCTCAAATACCGCACCAGACAGCTTGTTGTCGGGATAATCCTCATCAACCTTTGTCAAAGCGATATTGCCCTTAATGAAGTAGTTGACAAGTTCGATTTCCACAACTTCGTCCACCTTGCCAATAGTCACGGCGATTTCTTCCTCGGAGAGTACATATCCCTTCGGGCTTTCGATTTCACGGATTATCCAAGTTCCATACGGCACTTTGGCAAAAGAAAAACTACCATCATCTTTTGATGTGGTAGCGGCAATCGCATTTTCCTTTGTAAACTCGGTAGTTCCTGTCTTGAAGATACCGATAACTGCACCGCCCAGAGTTTTTCCGTCCTCATCAGATTTCTTACCGCTTACAGAGCCGTAAATAATGTCATTTGTGATAGCTTCGCCCTCGTTGGCTGTAATGCGGACAGTTTCGGTATCCTGTCCTGCGTATTCAAAAGTAACAGGGTATTTTGCATCGCTGACAATATATGCGGAGTTGGTCGAGATTTCCTGCACATAATAGCTGCCCATCGGCAGGTCGCTGATTGCTTTCCCGTGACCGCTTTCATCAAGGGAAATGACCTCAATCAGACCGTCCGCAGGAATGGTCTTTCCATCTGCGGCTGTGAGTTCCTCCGCCGCATACAAGCCAAAGGTCACATCAAAGATTTCCCCGTTCTTGCCAATGCCGTAGGCTTCATCAATGGCAAGGCTCTTGATGAGGTCGATTTCAACACGCTGTCTTTCATTATAGAAAGAAGTAGCCGTTTCCGTTACATCAACATTCTGTCCTGCATACACAAGCTCAACAGAATGGACTTTCTCGTTCAGCACCATTCCATACGGAGCTGTGATTTCCTTAACCTCATATTTTCCGAGATACAGTTCTTTGGATTTTACTGTACCGTCTTTTCCTGTCGTAACGGTATCCACAACCTCGCCCTTGTTTGCTCTGACCGTCCCGTCCAGAGTGACAATATCCTCGGCTGCGGTAATCTCATAGACTGCACCCTCAAGACCGCTGACAGAGAAAATCGGCTGATACAATCCCTTATCGCCTGCCACGGAGCTGAATACCTCGCCAGACTTTTCTACTGTAATTGTACCTTTCTGTGCCATATTGGAGCGTACTACCTCAATAACGGTAATGCCGCTTTCTTCCTCGGAATTTTCCTGCACCACATCAAAATAAACAGGCTCGGAATTTAAGACATACCCATACGGGGCTTGTACTTCCACAAGGGAATAGCCTTTGCCGTATTCCAATGTCTGCGGTGTGATTAGGTCGCCGTCTGCCGTAGTATAGAAGGTGTCAATGGTCGTCACTTCGGGATAAGTGAAAGTCATAGTCACAAGATTTCCATTCGGGTCGTAAATCTGGAAGCCTGCACCTGCATACGGGATTGTATTGCCTGTTTCTGCATCTTTCTTTACGATTTTGATATAGCTCTCAAAGTTAGCGTTGTTGATAAGGTAGCGGTAGGTCTGACCGTCCTTGCTGATAAACACATCAAAGTCTTTCATCAGTTCACGCCCCTCCCAACCAAAGGTCTGGCGGACGGTATAAATGCCATACGGCATATCCTTTGTCTGGGCAAAACCGTTCTCGTCACAGGTCAGCACATCACGCTCGGTTTCCTTTGCATTTTCATAGCTGCCTGCGGATTTGAGGAACACTTCAAATACCGCACCTTCTTCGGGTGTTTCAATCTGGGTTTCCCCGTTATCCGTATGCTTGATGAGTGCGATATTGCCTTTGATGACCTGTTCATTCACATCGTTTGCGGTACTGTTCAGCTCTACCGTGTATAGCTCTGGTTCTGCACCTACCTTGTGGATTGCGGTATCCAGAAGATACCCCTCGGACGGGCTGATTTCACGGACAGTCCAATCATTATCACAGATATAATACTTGGTCGTAAACTGACCGTTTTCATCAGTCGTGTAGGTGTCAATCAGTTCCTCACCTTTATAGATGCCGTAAACCGCACCTGCAAGGGAAGCGTCGCCCTGCGGAGAACCTGTTTCTGCATCGGTCTTTGTCACAGTCACTTGGAATTTCTTCAACACATTGTCGAAGCTGCGTTTTGTGACCTTGTTCCATTCAATCGGAGCTGTCTGGGAAGCAGGAACGACATAGCGGACTGCGGTATCCACTTCCTCAACCACATACGGGGTATCGCCACTGATAAGGACATTTTCAAACTTAGCCAGTCCGTTTTTATCAGTCACGGCATACTCGTCAACAGGCAAGCCGCTTAAAGATGTGCCATAAAGGTGGAATTTCATTCCCTCCACCAGATTGTCCTCGGAAGTCTTGACGATTTCCAGACTGCCACGCTTCAAAGTATTGCTGAAGGTCACAGTAGAGGTTTTTCCTCCGATAAGTGTGACGGTCTGGGTTTTCTGCGGCTCATAACGGTCAATAGACTGTTCTGTGACCGTATAAGTGCCAGGGAATAATCCCTCCACGGAGACAGAGCCGTCCTTTCCTGTCTTAACTGTTTTATTGAAGTTATCACCTTTGATTGTAAAAGAGATGCCCTCCACAACTCCGTCCTCAGAAGTCTTTTTGAGGGCAATCGTGCCTGTCGGCGTTTCGATATTGATATATGCAGACACGGTATCAGCATTCTCCACACCTGTTACCAAATCCTGCAAGTTCGGGTCGCCATAGGCAATGAGCTTTGCACTGCTGCTGACAGTCGGCACATTGTTCCTCTTTGCCGTAATGCGGACAGAACCGCTGATAGCTACGGTGGAGCTGATTGTCAGCTTATTTTCAGACTTCGATACACTCACATTGCTGTCAGAGCTTGAAAAGCTGTAATCGGAAAGGACGCCGTTGCTGTCCGTCAATGTGATGCTGTACTTTCCGTCCTTGTAGGCAAGCTCCTTTGTGATGTCATTCTTACCGCCCGACATAAAGCTCGGAATGGTGTTATGCTCACGCAGCATTGCAACAATCTGGTCATACACTGCCCTTGCTCCGCTGTTGGCATAATTTGAACCGAAGTGCAGGCTGTAAACGGTGGTGCTTGTCTGGTTATATGAGCCTGTGGCTTCACGGCAGCCTGTGACAAACTCCCATACGAGGGTCTGCGTGGCAAGCCATTTTTCATCATCACTTCCCGACAGATTATTTCGGTTGCCCTGATACCCATAGAGCAGGGCAAGCCCAACCGCCTTTTTCTGATTGGCTGAAAGGGCGTTCCAAGTATCAGAGGAAGCCTTTTTCAAGGTGTTTCCTGTTTTCAGCGGTACTCCCGGCTGAATACAAAACGCATTCTCACCGTCCACAAACATACGGTACTTATAATTTCCCGTTCCGCCTGCGGTATAGCCGCCGATATTCGCACTGGAATTGTACCTCATCGCATTGCCGTTGCTGTCATAGGTGTGGGAAAAGAAAATCGTCCCGATGTCACCCGCAGCAAACGCCGTCGCAGGCATTATGGATAATGCCGTGACCGCAGCCATTACAAAAGCCGCAGCCTTTTTGAATAATTTAGGGATTTTCATAGTTACCTCCTGTAATTTGGATTGAATATTTTGCCTTACTGACCGAAAAAAGCTGCCCGTTATGGACAGCCTAAAGTATTTCTTTTCTCGGATAGTTACTGGCAGTAGTTAGGGGGTGAGGTGTGGAGAGGGGGAAGCCGAAATAATGGCTATCCACTCAAATGGGCAGACCTCGCCCTCGATGTGTGGCTATCTCTCGTGAGCCTTGTTCCGCTGCAAGTGTCGGTTATAAAACTCTAACGCCTTGACAACAAAATCCGTTTCCTGCCCTCTGGGAACAGTCTTGGGAATGAGCTTGGTTATCCTCTCGTCACGGAAAGCAGGTTTTTCCTTCTGGTTGGGCTTTTCTTCCTCCATAATGGACTGGATAACCTCGGAAGTGAGCTTGCCGTCTTGGTTATACTTCTTCATTTTGATAGCCTGTGCCAATGACGGGGTAGCATCGTTGTACTCCATTGCTTCAAGCAGGGTGTATTGCTGTTCCTCGGTCAGATAGGAAATTTCAACCGCAGGACGAAAAGCAATCTGCCTTTCATCTACCATTTGCAGGATTTCGGGAACAAGCTCCGTTAGACGGATATAGCGGCGTATCTGGTCTTTGCTTTCTCCAACAAGTTCTCCTAATTCCTCATCAGAACGCCCTTTTGATAAATTAGTCGCCAATGGCGACGCATTTTCTTTTGGGGGTCTGCCTGCCTGTCGTTTCATAGCTTCCAACCGCATTTTATACGCAAACGCTTTCTCACTCGGCAAAATAACAGAGCGTTGGAGATTACTTTCCACCATGACAATAATGGCTTCATCACGGGTAAGCTCTTTGACCTCGCATTTCAGCGTTTCAAGTCCTGCAAGTTCACAAGCCTTTTTTCGCCTGTGACCACTGATAAGCTCATACCGTCCGTCCTCTTTTAAGCGAACTGTCGCAGGGGTCATTACACCGTTTCGCTTGATACTCTCAACAAGTTGTTCCATATCTTCGTCCATCAAAACCTTGAACGGGTGGTCTGGAAACTCGTCAATCTCCGATATGGGAATATCCCGTATCTTGCTTAGCTTTGCTTCCTCACGGCTTTCGTCCGTCTGAAAAAGGTCATCGTATGCGGTCAGCTCGATTTTGGTTTCTCTGCTTCTCGCCAATCTCTGCCACCTCCTTTCCTAACTGCTCATAGGCTGCGGCAACCTTGCCGCTTTTGTCGTAAGCAAAAATACTTTTGCCTTCTGCGGTAGCTTCCACCGCACGGATAGAATGAGGTATCTCGGTATCAAATACCTTGATTTTCTTACCGTATGCACTTTTGACCGTTGCCGTAATTTCCTTAGAAATGTTGGTACGGGGCATTACCATAGTCATTAAGATACCGTCTATCCGCAGCTTTGGGTTGATTTGCCGCTTGACCATTGATACGGAGCGAAGCAAAAGCTCCAGACCTTTAGCCGAGAGATAGTGGGGCTGTGTCGGGATAATCACGCTGTCAGCCGCCGCCAGAGCATTGATGGTTATCATGCCTAAGCTCGGCATACAATCAATAAGCACATAGTCGTAATTCTTTTTAACCTCATTGACATAGGTTTTCAGCACACGCTCACGGCTCATTGCATTGATTAGCCTTACTTCAAAGCCCGACATCTCAATGTTTGACGGAAGCAGGTCGACGCCCTCGCTATGGTGGATAATACCCTGTGAAACATCAAGCGTTTTATCGTCTATGATGTTCTGCATCACAGTAGAAAGCGTTATGGGAATATCGTCTGGTCTGTTATAACCCAGAGCCATCGTGAGATTTGCCTGTGCATCGGCATCAATCAGCAGGACTTTTTTACCCTGCTGCACCAGACTTACACCCAGATTGACCGCTGTGGTTGTTTTTCCGACACCGCCTTTCTGGTTAGTCAGAGCAATCACTTTGCAATTTGACATAGATGCGTCCTCCTTTCGCATAGATTTAGCCACTTTGTCAAGGTGGCTATGTAAACAGTACCAGAGAACGCAAAAAAGCCGCCTACTCTTAAAATCAATAAGAATAAGCGGCTTTGTAATTTGCCTTAGACATATTCAATTTTCATTCTCTTGGTCGGTGCATTTATGACCTTAAAAATAAGCTCGTCAACACAATCCGTATATCTGCCTTGCTGAATGAGCTGATTTTTTAACTCTACAAGGCTATGTATCAAAAGTTTTCTTTCGTGGCTATCCAAATACAGATGATTAAATTTCTCTCTCATAAGCACACCTCCACTTCTTTAGCTTCATTATATTGGAAAGTAGGGGAAAGGACAAATCTGCAAAAAGGGACAAAAAATAAGCGTACCACTATTTCTAATGATACGCTTATCTATTTAACTGTTAATCAAGGTCTATGAATACCCTTACAGTGGTATCTCTCCACTGATTTTTCCTTACATACTGTCCGTTAGCCTTTCGATAGGCTGCTGCCTGCTCGAAACTAAGCGGCAATTCAAAGGAAAGAGAACTCCTACCTATTTGCAATAGCAGCCTGAGCAGCAGCAAGTCTTGCGATCGGCACACGGAATGGTGAACATGATACATAGTCAAGACCAATCTTATGACAGAACTCAACTGATGATGGGTCACCGCCGTGCTCACCGCAGATACCTACGTGGAGCTTGTTGTTTACAGGCTTACCGAGCTTAATAGCTGTTTCCATAAGCTTGCCAACACCTGTCTGGTCGAGCTTAGCGAATGGATCGTTCTCGAAGATCTTAGCATCGTAGTAAGCGTTGAGGAACTTACCTGCGTCATCTCTTGAGAAGCCGAATGTCATCTGTGTAAGGTCGTTTGTACCGAAGCAGAAGAAGTCAGCCTCTGTAGCGATCTCGTCAGCTGTAAGAGCAGCTCTTGGGATCTCGATCATTGTACCAACTTCGTACTCAAGCTCGATGCCTGCAGCTGCGATTTCAGCGTCAGCTGTTTCAACAACCATCTTCTTAACATACTTAAGTTCCTTAACCTCGCATACGAGCGGAATCATAATTTCAGGCTTAACTGTCCAATCAGGATGAGCCTTCTTAACATTGATAGCTGCACGGATAACAGCCTTTGTCTGCATCTTAGCAATTTCAGGATATGTTACTGCAAGACGGCAGCCACGGTGACCCATCATTGGGTTGAACTCGTGGAGTGAAGCAATGATAGCCTTGATTGCTTCAACGCTCTTGCCCTGAGCAGCAGCAAGCTTCTCAATGTCAGCTTCCTCTGTAGGAACGAACTCGTGGAGTGGCGGATCAAGGAATCTGATTGTAACCGGGTTACCCTCAAGAGCCTCATAAAGAGCCTCGAAGTCGCCCTGCTGGTAAGGAAGAATCTTATCAAGAGCAGCTTCTCTCTCTTCTACTGTATCAGAGCAGATCATCTCTCTGAATGCAGCGATTCTGTCCTCTTCAAAGAACATATGCTCTGTACGGCAAAGACCGATACCCTCGGCACCGAGCTCACGAGCCTTTTTAGCATCAGCAGGTGTATCAGCGTTTGTTCTAACCTTAAGCTTTCTGTACTTGTCAGCCCAGCTCATAATTCTGCCAAACTCGCCTGCGATAGTAGCGTCAACAGTTGGAATAACACCGTCATAGATGTTACCTGTTGAACCGTCGATTGAAATGTAGTCACCCTCGTGGAACTCTTTGCCTGCGAGTGTGAACTTCTTGTTAGCTTCGTCCATGTTGATGTCGCCGCAACCTGATACGCAGCAAGTACCCATACCACGAGCAACAACAGCAGCGTGTGATGTCATACCGCCACGAACTGTGAGGATACCCTGTGAAGCCTTCATACCTGTGATGTCCTCAGGTGAAGTCTCAAGACGAACGAGAACAACCTTCTCGCCCTTTGCGTTCCAAGCCTCAGCATCTTCAGCTGTGAATACAACCTTACCGCAAGCAGCACCCGGTGAAGCACCAAGACCCTTGCCGATTGGTGTAGCAGCCTTAAGAGCAGCAGCATCAAACTGTGGGTGGAGAAGTGTGTCGAGGTTACGAGGGTCGATCATAGCAACTGCCTCTGCCTCTGTTCTCATGCCCTCGTCAACGAGGTCACAAGCAATCTTAAGAGCAGCCTGAGCTGTTCTCTTACCGTTTCTTGTCTGGAGCATATAGAGCTTCTTGTTCTCAACAGTGAACTCCATATCCTGCATATCTCTGTAGTGATCCTCAAGAGTTTTGCAAACAGTCTGGAACTGAGCAAATGCCTCAGGGAATGTTTCAGCCATCTGAGCGATTGGCATTGGTGTACGAACACCTGCAACTACGTCTTCGCCCTGTGCGTTTGTAAGGAACTCACCCATGAGCTTCTTTTCACCTGTAGCAGGATCTCTTGTAAATGCAACACCTGTACCGCAATCGTCACCCATGTTACCGAATGCCATTGACTGTACGTTTACTGCAGTACCCCATGAATAAGGAATATCGTTATCACGACGATATACGTTAGCTCTTGGGTTATCCCATGAACGGAATACAGCCTTGATAGCGCCCATAAGCTGCTCCTTAGGATCGTCAGGGAAGTCAACGCCGATTTTAGCCTTGTACTCTGCCTTGAACTGTGAAGCGAGCTCCTTAAGATCGTCAGCGTCAAGCTCAACGTCCTGTGTAACGCCCTTCTTAGCCTTCATTTCGTCGATAAGCTCTTCAAAGTACTTCTTACCAACTTCCATAACTACATCAGAATACATCTGAATAAATCTTCTGTAGCAGTCCCAAGCCCAACGAGGGTTGTTAGACTTCTTTGCAATAACTTCAACAACTTCTTCGTTAAGACCGAGGTTGAGGATTGTATCCATCATACCTGGCATTGATGCTCTGGCACCTGAACGAACCGAAACGAGGAGCGGATTCTCTAAGTCACCGAACTTCTTGCCTGTGATCTCTTCCATCTTGCCGATGTACTCGTTGATCTGACCCTGAATTTCTTCGTTAATCTCTCTGCCGTCCTCATAGTACTGAGTACAAGCCTCTGTTGTAATTGTAAAGCCCTGTGGTACAGGAAGTCCTAAACTTGTCATTTCTGCAAGGTTAGCACCCTTACCGCCGAGAAGCTCACGCATGTTAGCATTACCTTCTGAGAAAAGGTATACCCATTTGTTTGCCATTTTGGTAATCCTCCTAAAATAATAAATTATACGGCTGTGGCGAAAATTGTGTCAAAATTCGCCCGCTTGTATAAGCCTACACATAATTATAACAAAGTTTGTTCAAAATAGCTATAGATTTTTTAAAATTTTTTCCTATAAAATTCAATTTTATACTTCATCAATATTGTATAAATCGTTTAAATTTACCCCTAATGTTGTTTTTTTGTAAAATACTCTTGAAATTTGTATTTTTTATGCGATAATATTAATATGTCTTGTTGTGTGTACATATTAAAGTAAACACACAAATTACAGAATACCAAGGAGATTACATATGAGTAATTGTGCGATTATTCTTGCGGGCGGCGAAGGCAAGCGTATGAAAAGCGACAAGCCGAAAACACTTTCGCTCGTACTTGGCAAGCCTATGCTTGAGTGGGTTATTTCTTCACTTAAAAAGGCAGGCGTTAATGACATCTGCATTGTAAAGGGCTTTAAAAAAGAATGTATAGACGAATTTGTGTCAACACTTGATTTTAAGGTTGAAACGGTTTATCAGGCAGAGCGACTCGGTACAGGCCACGCAGTAATGATGGCTAAAGACTTTCTTGAAAGTCACAAAGGCGACAGCGTGGTGATTTTAAACGGCGACGCACCTTTTATGGACAGCAAAACCATTGAAAAGTCACTTGAACAGCACATAAACACTCAATCAAGTGCAACTGTAATTTCCGCAATGGTTGACGACCCTACAGGCTATGGCAGAATTGTCCGTGACGAAAACGGCGACGTAAAGTCAATCGTAGAACAGAAAGACGGCAGTGAAGAAATCCTTAAGATTAAGGAAGTAAATTCGGGCGGTTTCTGGTTTGACGCAGAAAAGCTTTTGTCTGTGCTCGGCAGAATTTCATCCGATAATAATGCAAAGGAATATTATTTGCCCGACGCATTAAAACTTTTGCTTTCGGACGGCTGTAAGGTAGGCGCTTATACCGCAGAGTGCAGCGACACAGTGCTCGGCGCAAATGATCCCGCACAGCTTGAGGAGCTTAACAATATTGCAAAAGACAGGGGATATACCTGTTAAGATAATAGTAGAATACAAACTATAGAGTAAAAAGGAGCGATTACAATGAATTTTCACGGAAAAGACATTAAAATCTTTACCGGAAGCTCAAATGTAAATGTAGCCAAAGGAATTGCAGGCAGCCTTGGAGTTCCGCTTGGTAAGAGCGAATGTACTCAGTTTTCTGACGGTGAAATAGCGGTTTCTCTTCAGGAATCTGTAAGAGGCAGCGATTGCTTTATCGTTCAGTCAACTTGCACTCCGGTAAATGACAATTTAATGGAAATGCTTATTATGATTGACGCCATGAAGCGTGCTTCCGCTGCAAGAATTACAGCAGTTATGCCTTACTTCGGCTATGCAAGACAGGACAGAAAAGCTAAGGCAAGAGATCCGATTTCGGCAAAACTTTGTGCTGACATCATCACATCAGCAGGTGCCGATCGTGTGCTTACAATGGATCTTCACGCAAACCAGATTCAGGGCTTCTTTAATATCCCTGTTGACCACCTCTATGGTTCTCCTATCCTTGCTAACTATATGAGAGAGAAAATCGGCGGAAACTTTGATGAATACATCGTTGTTTCTCCTGACCTCGGTTCGGTTACCCGTTCAAGAAACTTTGCGTCTAAGATTGGCACAGGTCTTGCTATTATTGATAAGAGAAGACCAAAGGCTAATGTTTGCGAAGTTATGAACATCATCGGTGACGCAAGAGGCAAAAAGGTTATCCTTGTTGACGATATGATTGACACAGCAGGCACACTTTGCAACGCAGCAAACGCTATAGTTGAAAAGGGCGGTGCTACTGAAGTTTATGCTTGTGCTACACACGCAGTTCTTTCAGGTCCTGCTATCGAGAGAATTAAGAACAGCGCAATCAAAGAGGTTGTTCTTCTTGATACAATCCCTGTACCACAGGAGAAGATGATTGACAAGTTCACAATTCTTCCTACTGCTCCTACATTTGCAGAGGCTATCGCAAGAATTTACAATGACAAGCCATTTACACCTGCATTTGGTTAATGAAATAAAAATTAAATAGCGATTATACAGGCGGGTTTCAAATAACCCGCCATTTCGCCGTTAAAAAGGTTTTGGGTTGTAACGACAAACAAACTAAATTTATATATAAACACAAACCATAGTTTATTAGCAGTTATTCAGACTGCACGAGGTATAATAAGAAAATGAGTTTTTTTAATTTAACATTTAACAATAACGAAAATACAGAAATCGTTGATAAATTTATTGACGAATACGCTCAATGGCACAATACGGGAAAAACTCCCGATATGGGCTCTCTTGATGTAAACTACACTCTTGAACTTCAGAAAAAAAGACTTGATGAAAATAATGTCAGAAAAGAAGTTGTGTTTGATACAAAAGAAAGCTCGTTTAAGCAGGCGCTCAAGTGCTTTACCGTCACCGACAGAGGCGACTACAAAAGTGATGTTGCCTGTAAAGACTATAAGGTGACAGAAACCTTTTTTGTAAATAATAAAAAGAAAAAGAAAAGAAAGAATAAACGCAACTTTTATGCTACCATCACAAGACTTTTAAATCAAAATGCAGGCGGTGCGGTTGCGTGCCCAAACTGCGGGGCTATCAGTGATGTGCAGGACTTACTTACAGGCTGTAAAAGCTGCGGAACAAGATTTATTATTGACGACTTATTTCCTAAGGTTACAAACTTTTATCACATTAAAGACGAGGCAGACCTAATCAGAAAAATACTAAAGCCGTCAATGCTTATATGCGTTCTTGGTATGATAGCCACCGTTATGAGCTATTCTTTGATTTCTAATATTAATAACGGAAACATAGTGCAGGGCAGCGATGACTTTGTATTTCAGATTGTGCAGTGCGTAATTGTAGGATTGATTTATGGCGCTGTTTCGGGTTATATTTTGTGGGCGGCTTTTATACTCATATGGATGATGATTGGCGCAATAAAAAGCCTGTTTTTGCTCGGTCCTCATGTAAGGGCAAAAACTCAACTGCCAAAGGTTATGCGACAGATTGACCCTAACTTTTCGTATGAGTTTTTCATAGGTAAGGTTATAAATCTTATGAAACTTATGATATTCAGCGATGACTACACCAACCTTGCGGCTTATGACGGCAAGCCTATGCAAAACACCTTTAAAGACATTGTGGACATTAGCTATGACGGTACGGTAAGGTATAATACGCTGAAAACAGACGGTAACTACTGCTATGTAGATATTACCGTATATACAACAGTAACAAAGGTTGACGGCGGTGCTCTCAAAAGTTCAAAGGAAAAATTCAGGGTTGTCGTTTGCAAAAATATACACGCAATAGCAAATGCAGGTTTTTCTATAAAGAATGTAAACTGTCGCAGTTGTGGCGGCAGCTTTGATGCCACAAGAGAGCATAATTGCCCATATTGCGGCACACCGTATCACCTTGGCAATGACGATTGGGTTGTTGTTGATTTTAAGCGAGAATAATAATTTTATATAAGGAAGGTATTTATGTTTGGTAAGAAAAAGAGTTTTGGCGGCGGAGTTGAGCTTTTAGTAGTAGGACTCGGGAATCCCGACAAAAAGTATGAAAATACCCGTCACAATGCAGGTTGGCTTGCGATTGAAGCAATAGCCGAGAGCCTTGACTGCAAGGTTGACAGAGTAAAATTTAAAAGCTATGTCGGCGAATGTAATATAGCAGGCAGAAAAGCAATGCTTATGAAACCTACCACATATATGAACAACAGCGGTCAGGCAGTGGTAGAGGCGATGAATTTCTACAAAATTTCGCCTGAAAATGTGATAGTATTATTTGACGATATATCCCTCGATGTAGGCAAAATGCGTATCCGTTCAAAGGGCAGTGACGGCGGTCAGCGAGGTATGAAAAGCATTATTTACCTCAGCGGAAGTGATATGTTCCCACGCATCAAAATAGGAATCGGTGCAAAACCTACACCGGAGTGGGATTTAGCGGATTGGGTGCTTTCAAGATTTTCCGACGATGAACAGAAGAAACTTGCGCAGGTATTTGAAAATGCCGCAAAAGCCGTTGAACTTATGGCAGACGGAAAAATCGACAGAGCAATGAATTTGTTTAATTAACATTTTTATAAAACAATGTTGAAAAAATCGGTAATTATCCCAATTTTTGATAAATAAAAAGTGAACAAAAAATTAAAGCAAGATGAATTATGAAATTTTTAGTTGATGTTTTTAAAAACAGTGAGGTTTTTAACTCACTCGAAAAAGCTGTTGTGCGTGGCGGCAGTGTTTGCGCTACGGGACTTTCCGCCGTTCACAAGGCACATATTATCTATTCGCTGTGTTGCCGCAAGAGCACCACAGCCTTTTGTGTTGCCTCCGACGAGCGAGAGGCGCAGACAATCTGCAATGACCTTGCAAGTATGGGTATGCGTGCTTATTTTTACCCCGAGCGTGATTTTAATTTCAGAGATATTCAGAGCGCCTCAAGAGAGTACGAACACGCAAGACTTAAGGTACTGCTCAAACTCATTGACGGCGAATGTGATGTAGTTGTCAGCTGTATTGATGCAGCGTCGCAGTTCACAGTGCCAAAGGAATTTTTGAGGGATTGTGTTCTGACTTTAAAAGAAGGCCTTGAAATCAGTATAGAAAAAGCCGTACGAACACTTACCCTGCTCGGATACGAGCGTTTTGATGCGGTAGAGGGCAGCGGTCAGTTTTCTGTAAGAGGCGGTATTCTCGATTTCTTTATGCCTGATGCCGAAAATCCTGTTCGTGCGGAATTTTGGGGTGATGAAATCACCGACCTTTCTTTCTTTGATATTGATACACAGCGAAGAGGGGAAAAGGCAGGCGAAATCCGTCTTTCGCCGTCTGCGGAGGTAATTATTGAGGACAGAACGGCGCTTGCCGACAAAATAGAAAATCTTGCAAAAGGCGTGCGAGGCAAAAAAGCTCCGCAGGTTAAGGAAACACTGCTTTCGGAGGCGGACAGCATCAGGTCGGGCGCAATGCTTTCAAATACCGACAAGTTTATTCCGCTTTTATATGATAAAGCCGAAACCTTATTTGATTATCTCGACAGAGATACTTTGATTTTCACTTCGGAGTTTAACAATATTTCAGAGCGTGGCAGAGCAATGGACTTCAGAAATGAAGAAACCGTAAAATCCGCCTTTGAGGACGGCATTCTTTGCAGAGGTCTTGACAAGTATTCACTCACTTTTGCGGAATGTGTTGATATTTTTACTTCTCACGGCATTGTTATGCTTGAGGGCTTTGTGCACGGTTCAACAACAATTCCGCTTAGAAAAATAGTATCGTTTTCCGCAAAACAGCTTTCTGTATGGAACGGTTCATACAAACAGCTTGAGGAGGACTTAAACGGTATGCTCACTGCAGAAAGCTGCGGTGTTGTGCTTGCGGGAACGGACAAGGCGGCAAAAAACCTTTGTGATTCGCTTAGAAATGACGGTATTCCCGCACAGTATGCCGATAAGTTGTCGGAAATAAAGAAAAACGCATTATTTGTATTGCCCGGTACTTTGAGCGCAGGCTTTGAATATCCGCTCGAAAAATTCTTTATTATCACACAGGGGCATATTTCGTATGTGCCGAAAAAGAAAGCAAGAAAGAAAATATCAAAGGACAGCCGGGAGGTTTACAGCCTTTCGGAGCTTTCGCAGGGCGATTATGTGGTACACAGCGTTCACGGTATAGGTATTTTCGGCGGTATCCGTAAAATTGATACCCACGGAATTGTAAAAGACTATATCAAGATTGAGTATGCAAAGGGCGATGTTCTTTATGTGCCCGTAACTCAACTTGATATGGTTGCAAAATATATCGGCCCGTCCGAAAACAGTCGTGTAAGGCTTAATAAGCTCGGCTCGCAGGATTGGCAGAAAGCAAAGTCAAGAGTAAAAGCATCTGTAAAGGACATTGCAAAGGAGCTTATTGCACTTTATTCCGCAAGAATGAAAGCAAAGGGCTATGCTTTTTCACAAGATAACGAATGGCAGCACGATTTTGAGGCTAAGTTTGAATACGAAGAAACTCCCGACCAGCTTAGGTGCTGTGATGAAATCAAGACGGATATGCAGAAAACCTCACCGATGGACAGACTTTTGTGCGGTGATGTAGGTTTTGGCAAAACAGAGGTGGCACTGCGAGCGGCATTTAAGTGCGTTGCGGATTCAAAACAATGCGCATTGCTTTGCCCGACAACAATTCTTGCGTGGCAGCATTACCAGACTGTGTGCAAGCGCTTTGAGGGCTATCCGATAAGAATTGAATTGCTGTCACGATTCAGAACGGCAAAACAACAGAAAGAAACTATAGAAAAGCTAAAGCGTGGAGAGGTAGATTTGGTGGTCGGCACGCACAGACTTGTGCAAAAAGATGTGGAGTTCCGTGACCTCGGACTTGCAATCATTGACGAGGAACAGCGCTTTGGCGTGGCACAAAAGGAACGCTTTAAGGAGCTTTGCAAAAATGTTGATGTTCTTACTCTTTCGGCTACACCTATTCCAAGAACTCTCAATATGGCAATGAGCGGTTTAAGAGATATGAGTGTAATCGAGGAAGCGCCACGAAACCGTCAGCCTGTACAGACTTATGTTCTTGAACATGACGATGCGGTAATTAACGAGGCTATCCGCAAGGAACTGAGAAGAGGCGGACAGGTTTTCTACCTGCATAACGATGTTGCGACTATTGAATCCTGTGCCTCAAGAATTCTTGAGGCTGTGCCCGAGGCAAAAATAGCCATAGGTCACGGCAAAATGAAAGAGCACGAACTTAGCGAAGTATGGCGAATGATGATTGAACAGGAAGTAAATGTATTAGTATGCACCACTATAATAGAAACGGGTGTTGACCTGCCGAACGCAAATACGCTAATTATAGAAAATGCGGACAGAATGGGACTTTCACAGCTGCATCAGCTAAGAGGACGAGTAGGCAGAAGCAACCGCAGAGCCTATGCTTATCTTACATTCCGCAAAAACAAAGTGCTTACAGAAATTCAGCAAAAGCGCCTTGCCGCTATCAGAGAATTTACCGAATTTGGCAGCGGATTTAAAATCGCAATGCGAGATCTTGAATTAAGAGGCGCAGGAAACATTATGGGTGCTCAACAGCACGGACATATGGAATCTGTCGGATACGATATGTATCTTAAGCTGTTGGGCGAGGCAGTAAGCGAAGAAAAGGGCGAAGCCGCACAGTCTGCCGACCTTGATTGTCTTATTGATATTTCGGTAAATGCGCACATTCCGGAGAGCTATGTAGAAAGCCTTACTCTCCGACTTGATGTATATCGCAGAATCGCCGATATACGCAACAAAGAGGACAGCCTTGATGTTAAGGACGAACTCAAAGACCGTTTCGGCGAAATTCCCGAATCCGTGCTCGGACTTATTGATATTGCGCTTATAAGAAACTGTGCAAACGCAATGGGTATTTACGAAATCAGGCAGACGGATACCAATGTTTTACTGTTTGTCAAAGAGATAAAATCGCCGAAGGTTATAGAACTTCTTTCAAGGCTCAACGGCAGAGCAATGCTGTCTGCGGGCAACAAACCGTACATTACAATAAGATGTGGCGGCGGTTCTTCGCTTGATATGCTCAAAAAAGTATTTAAAATCTGATAGTTGTCTGAAAATTTTGCCGAAAAAGCAATAAATTTTAGAAAATATATAGACAATACAAATTTTTTTGTGTATAATCATAAAGTACGCACCCTGTCATTTTACGGGTGAAATAGAATTTTTTAAGGACGGTAAATATTATGAAACCATATGCAAAGATCGGTTCATTGTTGCTTGCACTGATTATTGCTGTTGCAGCGGTTGGCTGCACTCCAATCAGCCTTAATGCAGAATGGGCTTACAGGACAGATAAAGTAGAATTGCCAATCGGCGTTTACAGCTACTCGCTTAAAACAGCTTACTCACAAGCTCAAAATTATGCGTCGAAACTTGCTTCATATGACGAGGCTTCCGATTCATGGCTTGACCTTGAGATTACAGACGATGACGGCGACAAGGCGATTGCAAGAGATTGGATCAAAAACGAGGCAGAAACAATGTGTCTTAATTACATTGTGACTGACAACCTCGTTGAGGAGCTCGGCATTGATATGAGCGGCGCTACCGCAGATTCGGCTAAAAAAACAGCCGAGGAATATTGGACAGTAGGTCCTTACGCTTCATACGGCTACTATATGCCTTATAAAGACCAGTACGAGCCTTACGGTGTTTCTTTTGAAAGCTTTGAATATTGCACAACACTTTATAACACAAAATACACAGCAGTATTTGAAAAGCTTTACGGTGAGGGCGGTTCAAAAGAGGTAAAGGATGACGAATTTATTTCATACTTTACAGAAAACTATACAGACTATAAGTACATAAAAGCAAATCTTTATGAGTCAACAACCGACGAGTCAAACAACAGCAAAGATGCAGCGCTTTCCGACGAAGACGCAAAGAAGATTACAGACGAGTTTGACGGTTACGCAAAGGAACTTAATAACGGTACTTCTTTTGACGATATTGTAAATAAGTACAAGACAGCTAACTCACTTACAGACGATCCGTCAACATCAGCTGTAGAAAACCTTAAAAGCAGTTCACTCGGCGATGAGCTTAAGACAGCTCTCGGCGAAATGAAAGCGAACGAGGCTAAGACAGTTAAGGTAGGTTCAGGCAATACAGCGGTTTACTACCTTATCTATAAGGGTGACATCAACTCAGACATTGACAGCTATGTTTACGATTCAACACAGCGCAACAAATTGCTTGCAGATATGAAAAAAGACGAGTTTGCAAAGTATGTTGATGACCTTGCTCAAAAGACAGATTGCGAAAAGAACCAGTCTGTACTCGACCAGTACAAGCCTGAGCTTTACTTTGTAAAGCCTGAAAGCTCATCAGCAAGCTCAAGTTCTTCAAGCTCAAGTTCTTCAAGTTCATCTTCTTCAAAGTAAAAGTTTAAAAATCAAAATGCCACACAGCCTTTGTGTGGCATTTAGTGCAGATATTTTCAACCGATTAATAACCTTTTAAATATATGAAAGGAGTCAACAGTATGAAAAGAAAAATAATTGCTTTAATTTCCGTACTTGCACTCAGTTTTTCTGTATTTGCTTTTTCGGTAAGTGCGGTTGAAGGCGAAGAAAGCGGCGGAGAAATTATTGAAACCGAGCCTGCTCCCGAGCCGGAACCGACATATGAGCCGGAACCCGAGCCGGAGCCGACATACGAACCGGAACCCGAACCGACATATGCTCCCGAGCCGGAACCGACATATGCTCCCGAGCCCGAACCGGAGCCTACAGAACCTTATTATGAAGAGCCTACTTACAGTTATGATGATAAGCCATACTACAGCGACGGCGACGATGTATATGTAGGCGGCGGTCAGTCAACATATACTGTACCCGAAACCACTGCGCCTCCTGCACAGATGTATTCTGTAAGCAAAGATACTATTGACGATAAAACGCTTTCACAGAGCGATTGGAACGATATTTCCGCAAATCTCAAAAACGCATCTCTTACCGACAGCGACGGCGATGATTTCAACTTTATCAAGAAAAACACAAGTAAATCCGATAACGGACATTGGATGCTTTATGCAGGTATTGTGTGCTTGATTTTAAGTGTTGCAGGTATTGTTTACTTTATTATTGCTACAGTAAAGAGCCGTGGCAGATACAAATTTGCTCTAGCAACAGGTAAAGCAGGCAAAACCAAAAAGAGAAAATTTGACACCGCAGATGTAGAACTTCCAAAGCAGGATGTATCAAAAGGCGGTACAAAATTTAAGCATTAATTAAAATTTTATCCCGATAAAGTGCGACTTTATCGGGATTTTTGCTTTAATTTGGGTAAAATAACAGTTGAGAGATAGACTTAAAAATTTAGGTCAAGCCTTTTTAAAGGCTTGCGGGTTTGGGCAGCGCCCATAAAATTTTTCAATATAACAATTTCTCGGACGCAAACAGCTTGACTGTTTGCGTGCTGAAACTAAGTTTGTTAAAACAGGCGGTAGCCATTAAAAAAACCTATATTTTTTAATGAAATAACGAATTTCTTTTATTATTGCTATCGCTTTTAAAGACTAACGCCGTTGTGTTCAAGCCGCCAAACAGTGAGCTGTTCGGCTATCGTTAGCTTGCATAAGCGGAAAGTATTTGTGGGCTTTGCCCACACCCACGACCTTTGAAAAGGTCGACCAAATTTTTATAATTTTTAAATTTAATTTTCATCTCAACATAAAAAATAGAACTGTGAGCATAAAATACAAAAATCCGCAAAAAATATAACCACCCGGAAAGGTGGTTAATTTTATGAATAAAAAAGAAAGCAAACGCAACGAGCGGTATCCTATTGAACTGCCGTCACGCAACAACGGTTTTGAACATTCACCGATTGTAGATGTTACCGATAACGAAATTTATCCGTATGAACTCAATTCAAGGCGAAATGCGGTATATCAGCCCAATGAAAATATTTCAGAGGTTGTGGCTACCGAAATAGAACCTGATTCGGCAGTGCAAACCATTCACGGACGGCAAATGTAGGAATAAAAACGGGGAAAGTGTCGGCATTTACCGAGCCGACACTTCCGCTCAGTCCCTGTTTTTTTGTAATTATCTGCGCCCTCAACTGGTGAAAGCCGTCTGTAACTATAGCTTTGTTTTCGTTAAGTCCGTTTGCTTTAATTATTTCTTCGGAAAATGCAATATTTTCGCCTGTATTTACCGCTTTGTCTTCTATATAAAGCCTGTCCGGAGAAATCCCTGCCTCGACAATGCAGTTGTACATAGCCTGTGCCTCACTCATCGGTTCATTACTGCCCTGTCCGCCTGTAAGTACAGCTTTTGCATCAGGATTTTCCTGCAAATATCTAACGGCGCTGTTTATTCTGCCTGTAAGCATCATACTCGGGCCGTTCTCGGTAACTTGAGCGCCAAGTACGATTGCGGTTGCATTTTGTTTTGGCTGTTGTATGCAGGCAAATGTCATCAGACCCGTAACAATCAAACCGTAGCAAAGAAGTGCGGTAAAGCAAAAATTGATGCCGTACAGAACAATTTTGCCGAATATATTTTTCTTGAGTTTTTCTTTTAATGATTTGTATTTATTGCGTGTGCCGAATGCAAAAATCAGCCACACACACAGCAATCCGCCTACAAGATTGCCGATATTGACAATTCCCCACAGAGCGCCCGATACAAACAACAATAAAAATACAATGGCAATTAAGGTAATTATAACTCTGAATATTTTAAAAGCTTTGTTTTCTTTTTTCACAGCTTATCAACTCTTTTCGTAAATAATTATAATTATTTTAGCATATAAAGCACAAAAAGGCAATAACTTTTAACTTTGCTTGCAAAATTTTATTGATACCGCAGTGAAAGCGTGATATAATAACTTATTATGCAAGGCGGTGACAATATGAAGTCTGTATTTGCGGGAAACAAAGCGAAGTTTGCTTATTTTTCCTTTATATTTATAATAATTTCAACGGCTATGTATACATTTTATGCCAAAGAACCGCATTGGTGGTATATTGTATGGAATGATATTCTTGCTGTAATTCCGCTGTTTGCGGCAATGCTGTGCGAACATTATTTCAGTAAGAAAAAAGCTGTTCCTGCTGTAATATTTGGATTTTTGTGGTTATTATTCTTTCCAAATTCGCCGTATATGATGACGGATTTAAAATATACAAGCTATTTTAAAGAGTCCGCTTATCTTGAATATGAAAAAATCGGAACGAATGTGACCGCTTGGCTTATGGTGCTGAACTTGACGGTTACGGTTATACTCGGGCTGCTGTTCGGAATGATGTCAATGCGAATAATTCATAAAATAATAAATAAGCGTTTCGGAAAGGCGACGGGTGTTGCTTTTTGTACAATTACGATTTTACTCAGTTCGTTTGCAATTTATATCGGTAGATATGCAAGAGTAAATTCGTGGGATATTGTTCGCCCGATTTTCTTAATTGAAAAATCGTTCAACTCACTGTCGGAATTTTCACCGATTTTTATAGCTTTATTCTGTATAGCCACGGCGATGCTGTATGTGCTTTATTATGCATTTGATAAATTTGTAATAAAACACGATTGATAGACGGTTTTTTGAGAATTTTTAAAAACTACGGTTAATTATATTTATTAAAATAACCGACAAAAACTGCTGTTTGAGTGACAAACCCAAACAGCAGTTTTTATGTTATGTTCTGAATATTTGATATATTGATAAATTGTGGTTTAGCGGAGTGTCGGTCGGGCATTGAAATTTAGCTAACGCTAAATTATCCTCCCAAAAACAAAAAAGTTTACTCAATTTTTTCAAAAATTGCGGGTTTGGGCAGCGCCCATAAAATCTTCCGATACAACAATTTATCAGGCGCAAACAGCCACGCTGTTTGCGTGCTAAAACTAAGTTTGTTAAAACAGGCGACAGCCATTATAAACGGAAATGCCAAAAATATAGGCAACGCATTGCGTTGCCTATGAAGATTAAGTATGTTTTCTTTTATTGCTCTCGCATTGACTTTCGCCGTTGCGTTCAAGCCGCCAAACAGCGAGCTGTTTGGCTATCGTTAGATTGCGTAAATGAAAAGTATTTGTGGGCTTTGCCCACACCCACGACCTTTGAAAGGTCGACCAAACTTTTATAATTAATTGGCAAATCAATTTGCTAAACCATAATTTACCCAACTTTAAAATCATTCATTATTTTTATGAGAAAACTCATTGTAGAGATTTTCAAGTTCGGGCAAAATGTCTACATACGGAGATTCGCAGGCGGTTTCAAATGGACTGCTCTTTTTACTCTTCAGATTTTCTGCGGCAGATTTTTCGGGTACATTTATTGTGCCTGCACCTGCCACACAGCCGCCCGGACAAGCCATACCCTCAAGTAGGTATCCGTTATATTTGCCTGCTTTCGCCATTCTTAACAATTTCATACACTCGTCAAGTCCCTGTGCGTTTGCAATTTTTACTTCACGCTCGGGGTTCATTCTGTGTATTGCATTTACAACCGCTTTTGCAACACCGCCGCTTACGGCAAAACCTCTGCCGTCCGCACTTGAGAAAGAAAGCGGTTTTTCATCGGGTTCAAGCGCCGCAAAATCTACCTCTTTGGCGGCAAACATTCCCGCCACTTCTTCAAAAGTGAGCACAAAATCAATGTCACTTCTTATACTTCTGCGGCTTGCCTCAAGCTTTTTAGCCGCACAAGGGCCGATAAATACTACTCTGCAACCCGGGTGATCCTGCTTTGTAAGTCTGCCTGTAAGTACCATAGGGGTGAGAGCCATTGAAATGTAAGACGCAATGTCGGGAAATGTCTTTTTAGCCATAACGCTCCATGCGGGACAGCACGAAGTAGCCATAAACGGCTGTTTGGCAGGCACTTCTTCCATAAAGTCTTTTGCCTCTTCAACAGTGCAAAGATCGGCTCCCACGGCAACCTCTACAACATCTTCAAAGCCGAGTGCCTTGAACGCATTTCTTATTTTTGTTGCGGGAAGTCCTGCAAACTGACCTGCAACGGCGGGTGCAACTGCGGCATAAACGGGAGTATCACTCTGTAAAGCCTTTATTGTTTGGAAAATCTGGCTTTTGTCAACAATTGCGCTGAACGGACAGCTTACAAGGCACATTCCGCAGCTTACGCATTTGTTGTAGTCAATATCCGCTCTGCCGTGTTCATCGCTGTGAATTGCTTTCATACCGCAGGCGGCTGCGCAGGGGCGCTCCTGCTTTATAATTGCATTGTAAGGGCACGCACTTTGGCACTTGCCGCATTTAATGCATTTTTCTTCGTCAATAAAAGATTTGCCGTGCACGATTGAGATAGCGCCTTTCGGGCAAACCTCGGTACAAGGGTGTTCAAGACAACCTTGACAGCCGTTGCTTACGAACACACGCTTTTCGGGACAGCTGTGGCAAGCGAACTTAATAATATTAATCAGCGGCGGTTCATATACCTTTTCGTCAATCATACTTTCTTCAACGCCTGTCGAAATAGGCGCTTGTTCATCTGCCGACAACAGGTTAAGTCCCATGGCAAGGCGCAGTCTTTCACCTACAATGGCACGCTCAAGGAAAACGCTTTCTCTGTAAGTGGAAATCTCGCCCGGGATAATTTTGTAAGGCAGACTTTCAAATTTAGAATAATCACCGCCCTCGTACGCAAAACGAGCAACTTCGGTAAATATCTGCTGACGAATTTTAGTCTTTGAAGAATACAATCCTCTCATAATTAAAACTCCCATTATTTCATATTTTTTCTGTTTAATGCAAAAATTCAATTATTTTGCAAGTTTATTCGATACATTTCAATAAAATTATACAACAGCGGCTAAAATATTTCAACAACAATTTTGTAAATTTAATAGCAAAATATTCTAAAAATGCATTGACTTTTGTTTATTTTTGATTTATTATAGCAGTGTATAAACATAAATATAGGAGAACTTTATTATGAAATGTCCAAACTGCGGATTTGATTGCGAGGGCAACTTTTGCACAATGTGCGGAGCTTCGCTTAAATCACAATCACCACAAACCGAAAATAAACAGAACCCATATATAAATATTGAGAACAAACAACCCTTAAACAATTCTGCATCGGCAGTGCAAAACCAAAATAATACAAATTATGCCAACACTGCACAGCAGAATAATTTTCAAAATGTACAGGCTCAACCGCAGCAAAGTAATTTTTCGGGTACACAGCCTCAACAGCAGACGAATTTTTCTTATTTTCCACAGCAAAGACCAAACGGTTTTGTAAATGTTCCCGTACAGGGGCAGAACGGAGTTGCGCCTATTCCCACACAATCGCCTGTACCTAAAAAGAACAGCGGCAGAACAGGTAAAATTGTTGCCGCCTGCATACTCGGCGGAGTAATTTTGGCAGGTGTGGTAATTGTAATAGTGTCTGCCATAGTAAACAGTCTCGATTTACAACTGTCGGAACCCACAGATGTTGATAAAATTGACTCTACTCAATACAAAGTAGGAGAGAAAGCCGAAACATTGTTTGGCGGCATAACAATGACCGATATTCAAACAGGTTCTTTTTCGTTAGAGTCAATGACATCCTCATATGATGCTCCGAAAGAGTATAAGTTTGATTTTTATGTTGAAAATACCACAGACGATGATTTCACAATATCTTTCGATGATTTTAATGTTACCGTCAAGGACAGCAGTACGAATTATTCGTTTACAAATATCAGCGTTGACGGAAATCCCGATAAACTCACAATAAAGCCGCATACAAGCGACACATTTACCATATATCGCTGTGATTCAAATCGTAAAGAGGACGGCAGTTTGAAGATAAACTATAATTATGAGTGCGGCGATAGTAAAGGCAAGGTTGTTTTTACAAAGAACTGCGATAAAATTTACAGCAGTTTATTTGAAGAGGCAGATACCGATTTCGGTACTGTAAAAATAACTGATGTAACAAAGCCGAGCACAAAATATATTTATGATACCTATATTAAGGGCAGTAACCTGCAAACGGGCGGCGCTACATTAGATGAAAGCGATTTTGACGACAGCGTTGCTTATGATACGGAAACCTTTGCGATATATGAATTTACCGTTAATGCCGATAATTTCAGTAACAGCGGCAAAAAAGTATATTTAAAGGAAATTTCAGCGTCTGAAGACACAGATGCGGACATAGTTCCTTATGACGGACTGTCTTCCGATTATATTGTTCCGATTGCGGTTGTAAGCGATAATTATAAATATTTTATCAGTGATTATGATTCTCAAAGTTTGAATTTAATGATTGACAGTGATAAAACAACTACATTTAAATACATAGCGGCTATCAGAAAAGACAGCGATTATTATTTTAATATGAGCTTTAAGTTTGACAACGGAAACACCGTAATTACAGAAACAAGCGTTGACGAACTTGAAGAAAATATCAATAATTAATGTAAATTGAATAAAAAATAAATGACCGTAAATCCGATAAAGATTGCGGTCATTTTTTAATCGGGCACAGAGTTTTTAACGTTATATTATAATTATGTTAAAAACTCTGTGCCGAATTAAATGTAACAATATTGTAAAGTATAATTTGTATAATAATTCTTTTTTTAAGACATTGTAAGTATTATGTGTATAATATGCAAATTCTTTAACAGAAAAATTGCAGAAAAGCTCTCAAAATTCGTCACACGAAAAATACACAATACTTGAAATATTGACAGTATAATGATATAATTCAAGATAGGTTATTATGTGTCAGAATGAAATTTTATGATTTGGAAGTGAGTTATTAAAGATGAGCAGATTTTTTAAGGACATCAAAAAATTCTTTAACTACACGGTATTTTCTTCAAAGGCGGAACTTAAGTCCGAAGTAGCGGGCTCTTTCTTGAGCTGGCTGTGGTGGATTCTTGATCCGTTCTTCTTTATGCTTGTGTATTCGTTTATCGCAATCCTTGTATTTAAGAGCGGCGAGCCGTATTTCCCGGTATTCGTATTTATCGGTCTTAACTGTTGGCAGTTCTTCAGCAAGGTTGTTAAAAGCTGCGTAAAAGTCGTGCAGTCCAAAAAGATGATTGTCACGAAAGTTTATATACCTAAGCACATATTTATTCTTGAAAAAATCGGTGTTTACGGTTTTAAGATGCTTGTATCCTATGCTCTTACGGTTCTTCTTATGATTATTTACCAAGTGCCTTTAAGCTGGAGAATGTTCTGGGCATTGCCGATTATGGCCCTTTTGGTGGTAATCACATTTGCCTGCAGTACAATTATGCTCCACTTCGGTGTATTTGTTGAGGACTTGCTCAATGTAATTACCATTGTTTTGCAGCTTGGTTTCTACATTTCAGGTATTTTCTATTCAATCGAAAATAAACTTGACGGTATTTTGGGTGAGCTTTTGATTAAATGTAATCCGATAGCTCTTATTATCTGCGATTTAAGACGAGTGCTTATTTATAATCAGGATCCACACTGGGTAGCATTGCTTGCGTGGTTTGTTGTTGGCATCGTTATCAGTGTTATTGGCATCAGAACGATTTATAAGCACGAAAACAGCTATGTAAAGGTGATTTAATTATGGGAGAATCAGCAATTTCAGTCAGAAATGTTAAAATTAAATACAGATGTTTTAAAAAGGTTTCGCTTTTAAAGTCTATTTTTGCACCGAGAAAGAATAAGAAAATTGAGTATTTTGAGGCTGTAAAGGGTGTTTCTTTTGAGGTTGAAAAGGGTCAGATTTTGGGTATTGTCGGCAAAAACGGCAGCGGTAAATCTACACTTCTTAAGGCAATCGCAGGCATTTTTTCACCTGATGAGGGCGAAATCGACCTTCACGGTCATTCGATTTCCTTGCTTTCAATCGGCGTAGGCTTTCAGAATAAATTAAGCGGCAGGGAAAATATTTTCCTTTCGGGTATGCTTTTAGGCTTTGAAAGACCGCAGATTGAAGAAAAACTCGACGAAATCATAGAATTTTCCGAACTCGGTGACTTTATTGACCGCCCTGTAAAGACATATTCAAGCGGTATGTATTCAAAGCTCGCTTTCTCAATTACAGCTATTCTTGAAACCGAAATTATGCTTATTGACGAGGTTTTGAGCGTTGGTGACGCAAAGTTTAAGAAGAAGAGCTACGAAAAAATGCGTAGCCTTATTATGAATAAAGACAGAACGGTTGTTATTGTATCTCATAGCTCAGACACACTCAGAAAGCTTTGCGACAATATTCTTTGGCTGCACGATGGCGTAGTAAAGATGCAGGGCACTACCGAAGAGGTGCTTCCTTTGTACGAAGAGTTTATGTCTTAACGGTGGCGGTATGTCAAGATTTTTTGAAAAACTCAAAGATGTAAAACCGAGAGATATACTGCATATTTTTCTGTTTATATTTGCCTTGCCGATTGCACTCGTGTATAAAATTTTCAGAAAAGATTTATGGCTTGTGTGCGATAACGGAGTGGAGGCAACGGACAACGGATTTTGTTTTTTTGAATATGTGTGCAAAAATCACCCCGAGCAGGACTGCGTTTATGCGGTGTATAAAAACAGCGTTGATTACGAAAATGTCAAAAAAACCGGCAAAACCGTAAAGTACGGCAGTTTTGCTCACTGGATTTTATATCTTACCGCAAAGGTAAACATCAGTTCTCAAAAGGGCGGAAAGCCGAATTATGCCGTATGCTATCTGCTTGAGGTTTACGGAATTTTGCGCAACAGCCGTGTGTTTTTACAACATGGGGTAATTCTTACAAATATTGATTTTCTTTATTATAAAAACACAAAAATGAGTATGTTTGTCACCAGCACATACAGGGAATGGGAGTATGTAAACAATAATTACGGTTATCCCGAGGGCACTGTAAAATTACTCGGACTTCCCCGCTGGGACAAGCTTCACGATTTTAAAACAGTGCCGAATCAGATACTTATTATGCCGACATGGCGTGACTGGATCGGTACAGACGCACTTTCAAAAAGCATTGAAGATGATAAAAAGGCTTTTTGCGAGAGCGATTATTTTAAAAATTGGAGTAAAATAATCAACAGCAAACGACTTGAAGAAATTTGCGAAAAGTACGGCTGTACTGTTATGTTTTACCCGCACAGGGATATGCAGAGATTTATCGACTGCTTTTCAAAGAGCAATCCGTACCTTACAATCTGCAAATATCCCGAATATACCGTGCAGGAGCTTATGAAAAGCTCGGCATTTATGATTACCGATTACTCAAGCGTGCAGATTGACTTTGCTTATATGAAAAAGCCGCTTGCGTATTTTCAGTTTGATTATGAAAGATTTTCGGAGCAGCACTACGGTAAAGGTTATTTTGACTATACCGAGGACGGATTTGGCCCTGTTTATAACGAAGAACAGGGACTTATGAACTATATAGAGCAGATGGCACAGCGTTCGTTTGCGAACACAGAGCTTTATTTAAACAGACACAAGGAATTTTTTGACTTGTACGATACGGAAAATTCAAAGAGAAATTACGAGGCTGTCAAAGAAAGATGGCCGTGAGGTATGTATGGAAGAGAAAAACACAAACCCGATTGATTTTGTAATAATTTGGGTTGACGGCAACGATAAGCAGTGGCAGGCGGAAAAAGCCAAGTATGACGGCAAAACGGTCACCAATGCCAACAGTGAAGTTCGTTTCAGAGATTGGGACAACTTGCAGTATTGGTTCAGAGGTGTGGAAAAGTTTGCCCCTTGGGTAAATAAAATTCACTTTGTCACCTGGGGACATCTGCCGAAGTGGCTTGATACAACAAACCCAAAACTTAACATTGTAAATCATAAAGATTACATTCCGTCAAAGTATCTTCCTACCTTTAATTCACATACTATTGAGCTTAATTTGCACCGTATAAAGGGACTTTCGGAACAGTTTGTGTATTTTAATGACGATATGTTTATTACCGCACCGACTAAACCGGAGGACTTTTTCAAAGACGGTATGCCTTGCGACACATTTGCGCTTGACTGCATTTGTTTTAATAAGGACAGCGCAGGTTTCTTTAACGGTGCGGATGTTTCTATCATTAACGACCATTTCGATAAGGAAAAAGTCTTTAAGCGTGACTGGAAAAAGTGGTATAGCGGTAAGAACGGAATGAAAAATCATTTAAAAACGACGCTTTTGTTGCCGTGGCATTGGTTTCCGGGCTTTTACTATCAGCACACTCCGTCAAGTTTTATGAAAGCGACTTTTGAAGAAATTTGGAAAAAAGAATACGATGCGCTGGATTCTACCTGTATGGATAAATTCAGAAAAACAGGCAATGTAAACCAGTGGCTTATGAAGTTCTGGCAGTTGGCGGCAGGCAATTATACAGTCCGCAGGGACAGCTTTGCATACTGCTATCATGTCAAGGAGTATAATTATCCCGATTTGTGCAGGGATATTCCTTTACAAAAGCATAATATGATTTGTATTAACGATACAGCCGAAACTACGGATTTTGAGGTGAAAAAGCAGGGCGTCATTGATGCATTTGAAAAACTTTTGCCTGAAAAATCAACTTTTGAGCTGTAATTTCAGTTTATTTAATTTGCATTTTGCGGTTTCGGTAAAATTACCGAGGCATAAACCATATACTAAAGGAGTAATTTGATGGGTAGAAATTTTATATGGCTGTTTGGCGAAAATCTTGCCGCAACCTCAAATAATAACTCATATTATTTTTGGAAACAGGTAGTACGCCGCAGGGACGGTATAGACAAGTACATTGTGCTTGAAAAAAATGCCGCCAATAAAGAAACCTACGCCTCTCTTTCTGACAAAGAAAAGAGTTTTGTTGTTTGGAAAAACACAGTAAAGCATTTTAAGATTTACTTAAATGCCGATATGTACTTTGTTTCTTTGAGTTACAAGGATATTACTCCTACAAAGCTTGGTTTTTTTAAGACAGACTTTTTCATAGAAAAGCCTCTTATTTACTTACAGCACGGCACGCTTGGCATTAAAGCTATTGAATATAAGGGCTATGGCTACAATAATAATATGTTTCGTTTTTTGTATTACAACAAGAACATTAAGCCCACTCTTATGGATTACAATAAATTCAAAGATTATCAGCTTTACTACGGAATTTATCCGCCACGCTACATTGAGCTTGTAAAGCGCCACAAGGCATACCATGCACAGCCGCAGAACGGCAAGAATATACTTTGGTTTATGACATGGAGAGAGTACCTTGGCGACAACTATATGACACAGATGCTTATGCATCAGATTAAGGGTGTGCTTTCAAGCCAAAAACTTGCCGATTATCTTGATAAAACAAATTCCGTTTTTACGGTTTGTTTGCACCAATTTTTTGATGAAGAGAAAATCGAAGAATTCAAGGAATGTGCAAAGACAGACAGAATCAAGTTTATTCATTCGCACAAAACAGATGTGCTTGACGAACTTGCGAAAAATGATGTTCTCATTACAGACTATTCTTCGGTAGGCTTTGACTTTACGGTGCTCAATAAGCCTGTAATTTTGTATCAGCCTGATTTGAAGAATTACCTTGCAAAGCGTAACCTTTACTGCGAGGTAGAGGAGCTTGAGCAGTGCTCTTACACAAAAGCAAGACAGCTTGTTGACGCTATTGCCGACGAAACCTATACGATAAATCCGTTCTTTAAGTCAAGACTTCCGGAAGAGATTGACTATGACTTTATTGAGAGCGGTGCTCATATTGACAGAATGTATGAGGAATTTTCTGCAATTCAGAAGAATAAGGTAACATTCCTCGGCTATAACTTCTACGGTGTAGGCGGTACGGTTTTTGCTACCCGTTCGCTTGCGGAGGCTTTGCTTGAGAAAAACTATCTTGTAGAGCTTTTGTCGCTAAAGTGCACCGCAAAGCCAAAGGAAATGCCTTACGGATTGCAGCTTACAGCATTGTATAAGGCAAATTCACGCAGAAAGATTGAACTTTTAAAGCGTGGCTTCTTTAGATGGAAAGGGCTTTACGGTCACCTTGACTGCGATTGCAGCAGACAGAATCTTTCTCCGTATGCAGGTATGGCAATGAGAAAGAAACTTGAGAATATAAACAGTAAGACTGTAATTTCAACAAGAGAATCTCTCCACCTTTTCCTTAATGACGCTACATCGGAGAAAATTGAGGAGAAAATCTATTTCTTCCATTGTACAGCCGCACTTGTAAATGAGCTTTTCCCCGACATTGTTAATAAAATGGAGAAAATCGACATCGGCAAGGCTGTATTTGTAAGTGAAGAAAACCGTCAGCTTTACCTTGATAAATTTAATTTTAAAAACTATAAGGATTATATCGTGCTCGGCAATACTCTTGAGTCAAGCCGAAGTGTGGCAAGAGAGGACATAGGAGCGGAAGAAGAGGACGATAATAAAAAGAAAGTTGATGTGCCGGAGCGTGATTACTTCCTCGGTATGTATTTGCTCAGAATCAGCCATGAGCGTGAGGCTGACATTAACAATCTTATCGGCTTTGCCAAGTATCTTAAAGAGCAGAATGTTGATGACATTGTAATTGATGTTTACGGTACGGGCGACTATCTTAACGAATTTCTCGATAAGATTTTTGATAACGAGGTTGAAGATTATATTTGTTATTGCGGCGAAACTTCTAATCCGAAAAATCAGATGAAAAATCACGATGCGGTTGTTGACTTTACTCTCAACCATTCATTCGGTATGCCGTATATTGAGGCTATCCTTAACGGAAAGATGGTTTATTGTACAGAGAACACAGGTTCAAGGGAAGTTCTTAACGGCATTGACGGTTGTATCTATACTTCATATGAGGACTTGCTCGATAAGATTCGTAAGTTCCCACAGGTTACAGATGACCAACTCAGAAGTAACTATGATAAAATCAGTAAGGTATATTCAAGAGAGGTTCTCGGCGAGAAATTTGTTGATTTTCTTGAAAAATAATTAATAATTAAACGGCAGCACTTTGAAATTAAATTCACAAGTGTTGCCGTTTTTGATTGAAATAAGGTTCTTTATCAAAAGTTGGGGTAATTTATGGTTTAGCGGAACAAATCAGAAAAGCAATTATAAAAGTTTGGTCGACCTTTTCAAAGGTCGTGGGTGTGGGCAAAGCCCACAAATACTTTCCGTTTATGCAATCTAACGATAGCCAAACAGCTCGCTGTTTGGCGGCTTGAACACAACGGCGAAAGGCTTTGCGATAGCAACTAAAGAAAATATACTTTATTTCATAGTCAGCGCAATGCGTTGACTGTTTTTGTTTATATGGTTGCCGCCTGTTTTGTTAAACTTTCTTTCACGCACACTGACAGCAAGCAGTCAGTGCATAATAATTTGTTATAACATAAGATATTATGGGCTCTGCCCAAACCCGCAAGCCTTTAAAAAGGCGTGACCTAAATTTTTAAATTATTTAGCTTCAACAGTGCGATAAACCATAATTTGAAATATAAAATTAACATAATTAAAAAAAGGAACCTTGTACAAGATTCCTTTTAGTGTATTGTTTATTCTGACGGAGCATCAATGGTTACGGTCATATAATCGTCATCTTCTTTGTATGAAAGATATACATTATAGCCGTCTTTATCATCTGCGGAATAATAGCCCTCATAACTGCTTTCGTCAACGGTAAAGCCGAGTTGCTTGCATTTGTCAACATATTCGTTAAATTGGTCTAAAGATAAACCGTAAGCCTCAAATCCAAAAGAATCTTCATTATCTATGGATTTCTTTACCACCTTTACATCAGGCTTAGGAATTTTTGTGCCGAGTTCCGATGTGGTCCAATAATATGCCTCTTCGGTATTTTCATCTTCTGAATATTTTTTAGTGCTGAAATCATAATATGAAGTGTAGATTTTATTGTCATTAATGTATTTTATGGTAGCAACATCGGGTTCAACCAAATTAAAGTGATTTATGTCTTTTAAATAATAAATACCGCTGTAATAATAGCAGTTTATATTTTTTGCGGATTCTCCGGGTTCAACAATTTTTTCGGTTTCTGCGTGCATAGAAATATCCCTTTGTTTTAATTCGGAAATATCATCATCACTCATTGAAAATTTATCTTTAATCTCGTTGTAGAAATTTTCCTTGTCCTCTTCCGTTACCGAGCCTTTTTCTTTAAATGTCATTTCAAAATCCGTAACTGTATATTTTGAATTGTTTGTATAGTCTAAAAGAACATATTTTTCACCGTCAACAATTCCTTGATCCACATTCCATGCAATATCATCAATTTTAATTGTTTCTCTCTTCTTTGCCGGTTGTTTTGTCTGTGATACAGCAGATGCATCATCGCTTGTTTGACTTGCAACGCCCTCACTGCCTGTCGAAGCCTGCGGTGCTCCATTGTCGGAGCATCCGGCAAAAACTATTGTAGCAGACGCCGCAACAATAACAGCTATAAATGTACATAAATTTTTCTTAACGGTATTTTTCATAATTATGACCATTCCTTTCCGCCTTGCTACAAGGCGCAAAAATAAATGAAAGCAACTTGTAGTAAAGCTATGTAAAAATTGTTAGAATGTACTTGAGAAAGCAAACACACTACAGTGCACGAAGAGGTGAGTAGGCTCAGCGTATACTGAACTGAATATTTATGTGTGTCTGATGCTCTTTCAAGCACAATTAATTAGGGCATTGAACCCTGTAAACTTATCTTTGGAGAGATATACTACTCAATCTTTCAGTGAGCATCCAGTTCCTGTTTGTTTCCTCAAAATATTAATTTTGAGGGATGTGTTGTGTTAAAAATCGTTTATCCTGTTTGCTGTGGAATAGATGTCCACAAAACCTTTATCTATTGTTGCATTGCAACTACCGACAACAAGGGTATTACCACCTACAAAAGCAATCGTTTTTCGACTTTTACTAATCAACTGAAACGATGTGCAACTTGGCTCAAAGAGAATGATTGTAAGGATGTTTGTATGGAATCCACGGGCAAATATTGGATTCCTGTTTACAACACTCTTGAATTGTCCTGCAATATTGTTTTGACTCACCCCAAATATGTTAAAGCAATTAAGGGAAAGAAAACTGACAAAAGGGATGCCAAATGGATTGCTGACCTTTTTAAGCATGATTTAATTAACGGTAGCTTTATTCCTCCGGCTGATATTCGTCAGTTAAGGGATTTAACCCGTTATCGAAACAAGCTAACTAATTTTATTGTCGGTGAGAAAAACCGTGCGCAAAATTGCCTGACTGTTTCCAATATCAAATTAGATGATGTTTTCATTTTATGGCTTGACTTTTATTTGCAGGACTCCTTAATGTAAATCCGTTGACATTATTATATAAAAATAAAAATAAAAAAGTGTATGCTGTCAGCATACACTAAGAAAATAAAAAAACTTATTTGATTGATAAAACTTAAATCTTTGGATTATGGCTTAGCACACGATTTAAGCCAAATAATTAAAAAAAGGTCGACCAAACTTTTATAATTGCTTGGCAAAGCATTATGCTAAACCATAATTTAGCCCAATTGTTGATAAAGAACCGGCTTATAAAAATTAATTCTAAAATTAGTTCTAAGGAGATTTTCTTATTTTATCGGTATCAATTATAAAATTACATACTCTCCGGGCAAGAGATGTTGAACATTGTAAGAACATTCTTGATTACAACCTTTACGCTTTCGCAAAGTGCAAGTCTTGCCTGTGTGAGTGCCTCGTCTTCGCCTTTAACACGGCAGGCATTGTAGAACTTGTGGAAAAGTGTTGCAAGCTGTGTTACATAGCGGGTAATCTTGGTTGGGTCATAGTCCTTAGCCGCACTCTCAATCTCATTTGTATATGATGCGAGGTGGTGGATAAGCTCCTTTTCTTCGGGCGCTGTGAGAAGTGCAAGCTCCGCATCTGTACATTTGCGTGGGTTAATTCCGTCTTTTGCAAGCGCCTTTATGATACTGCAAATTCTTGCGTGTGCATACTGAACATAATATACAGGGTTCTGGTTGTCCTGTGCAACCGCAAGGTCAAGGTCAAAGTCCATCTGTGTATTTGCCTCACGGGTGTTGAATAAGAATCTTGCGCTGTCAACAGGTACTTCCTCAAGGAGGTCGCCAAGCTGAATTGCTTTACCTGTACGCTTGCTCATTCTTACGATTTCGCCGTTCTTAACGAGTTTTACAAGCTGCATAAGCACAACATTGAGTTTGTCGCCGTCATAGCCGATAGCGTCCATTGCACCTTTCATACGCATTACATGACCGTGGTGGTCTGCGCCCCATATATCAATAAGAGTTGTAAAACCTCTGTCAAATTTATTTTTGTGATAAGCAATGTCGGCTGTAAAGTAAGTAGGGTTGCCGTTCTGACGGATGAGTACATCGTCTTTTAATTCAAGATTGTCAATGTATTTTTGAGTTTTGCCCTGCTTTAAGAGTTTTTCTGTAAGTACCTGCTTGTTCTTGTACCATACAGCGCCGTCCTGCTCATATGTAAGTCCTTTTTCCGTGAGTGTGTCAACAACCGCCTTTACAGCGCCGCTCTTATGAAGTTCACTCTCAAAGAACCACTTGTCATAGGTAATGTTGTATTTTGCCATATCGCTCTGCATTTTGCTGATGTTCTTAGGAAGAGCAAAGTCTACAAGAGCCTTTTTGCGCTCCTCAGCCGATACATTTACAAGGCTGTCGCCGTTAATGTCGGCGTACTCCTGCGCAAGCTCTGTGATATCTGCGCCCTGATAACCGTCCTCGGGGAATACGATTTCGTCACCCTTAAAAATTTGAAGATAACGGGCCTCGAGTGAGCAGCCGAACTTTTCAATCTGATTGCCTGCGTCGTTTACATAAAATTCACGCCATACATTGTAGCCTGCCTTATCAAGAACAGCGGCAAGACAGTCGCCGAGTGCGCCGCCTCTTGCGTTACCCATATGCATAGGGCCTGTAGGGTTTGCGGATACGAACTCTACCATTACCTTTTCGCCCTTGCCAAAATCCGAATTGCCGTAGGTTTCCGGATTTTCAAGTACGCTGTTTACTACTGCGGAATAAAATTTTGAACCGAGGAAAAAGTTGATGAATCCCGGACCTGCGGTTTCAAATCTTTCGCACATTGTACCCTCAAGGTCGAGGTGTGATGTGATAGCCTGTGCAATTTTAAAAGGAGGCATACGGAAAGCCTTTGCGCCAGCCATAGCGGCATTTGTTGCAAAGTCGCCGTGTGATCTGTCGGCAGGTGTTTCTATAATAAAATCGGGTAATTCTGCCTGTGGCAGGTTACCCTCTGAAATTGCCTTTTCAATGGCAGAATTAATTGCAAGTTTAAGCTTGCCGATTGCTTCAGCATAAATGTTCATTGTTTTCTACCTCTTTCTTCTTTTCAATGTCTATTTTAAATCGGTTTTCACTCACAAGGTCCGAGTTGAAGTCAAGAGTGTAGATAACCTCAAGTGAACCACCGTTTTCGTTAAGATTGTTGTTCAGCGTTTTTGTAAACACACCGATTGAAAGCGTGCCCGCAATGGTTTGGTACATACACTGATGTCTTTTGCCTTTTTCAAGTATAAGTTGAGAACTTAACGGTCCTTTGCGTGAAATCGTAACGGTTTCGTCCTCCACCTTGACAAGGTTGTTAAAAAACTTATCGGGCAAATCCTCGTCATATTCCTTGTAATTTATAAAGAAATGACCGTTTTTCATCATATATTTGCCCTCGGTAAGCACCTCTATGCGGTCGTCCTGACCGTCAACTTGCTGTTCGCCGACAATCGAAATCATATAGGGATTTTTATCTTTTTCCATAAATTCCTCCGATTATCAGTATTTCTCAATGTTTATCTGAGTTACTGTGTGCTCCATATTTTTGCCAAGGAATAACTCCGCAACGCTTTCAAAGCCCTCGGGAGTGTCGCTTACAAAGAATGATGAAGCGCCTTGCTCGGTGCTGTTGTTGAGAAGATTATTTTCTCCGAGCACCTTTTTGGTGTATAAAGCGGTTTCGTAGCCGGAGTCAATAAGCTCAATGCTGTTGCCGATTACGCTTGAAATCGCATCTGCAAGCAACGGATAATGAGTACAGCCCAAAATGAGTGTGTCAATATCATTTTCCACAAGCTCCGTAAGGTAATGCTTTATTGTGAGGCGAACAATCTGATCGTCTTTATGTATAAATCCGTTTTCCACAAGCGGAACAAAGAGAGGGCAAGCCTTTTCAAATACCTTAAATTCGGGATTTAACTTTTCAAGACGAGCCTTGTAGTTATGTGTGCTTATTGTAGCGGCTGTGGCTATAACGCCGATTCTGCCTGTTTTTGTCTTTTTTGCAGTAGCAAAGGCAGTCGGATTTATAACGCCTGTGTAAGGAACAGGCAGGTTGCTTTCGAGCTTTTTGCCTGCAACAGAACTAACCGTACCGCAGGCGGCAACAATCATTTTTACATTATTCTCAAGCAAAAAATTTGTATCCTGAAAAGCATATTTTGTAATGATTTCTCGGCTTCGGTTTCCGTAGGGAACTCTGCCCGTATCGCCGAAGTATATTATATTTTCATTTGGAAGAATGTGCAGAAATTCTCTTACCGCACTCAATCCTCCAAGCCCGGAGTCAAACACACCGATGGCATTAGCTGAAGACATATTAAAACCTTCTTTTCGTTATTGCATAAAATTATACCTCTTAATAATAACATATAAAGGCATCGGTTTCAAGTTAAAACAAAAAAATAATGCGTGCCGTTGCCCTTTTCTGTAATTGACAAGTGCACATATTAACTGTATAATATATTGGTGAATACATTTAGAAAGGATGTATGACTTTGGAAATAAAAAATGCTTTTGAATATATTGCAGGTAAGGTTGAGGCTCAGCTTGCTCCTGCCGGATATACAAGACAAAAGGTAGCGGCCGACGACAAGCAGGAAATTGTAGCGCTTTTTACAAGCGAAAATGTTGCTTATTCGGTAGTTTATTACAAAGAAAAAACTCATATGGTGCTGCGCACCTGTACTATGACAGAGGAAGGCCCTGATAACGAGTGGAAAACTCTTGCCACATGGATGCTTGACGAAGAAAGCACACAGAAAGATGTCGAGAGTATTTCAAACGACTTTATTGAGGGCGTTTCGGGCGCTGTTGCCGTTAAGCGTGCAAAGCAGATTAAGCAGAAAAAGAAAAAGGACGATGACGGCAATGCGGATCCAAAGTTCCTTGCAAAGCGCTTTGTAGCTGTTTTCCCTGAACTTAAAGAGGAAATCAAGTACGAAGAGGACGGATATTTTCCGTTCAGAGGCGCAACTTTCGCAAAAGAAAAGATTGCTCCGAAGATTGTTGATTATGTAAAATCAGCAACAAAGCCGCAGCTTGAAAAACTAGTTGGTATCTTTAATCTTCAGTACAACAACGGCGATGTTGACACACGCGCAATTATCACCATAGTATTGCTCAATGCACTTGATGATGAGCAGTTCAACAAAGTGTTTGAGTATTTAAGCGATGACCTGAAAAAGGCCGCAAAAGCCGCAAGAAAATACAAGGGCAAAAAGGTTAAGCCCGAAAAGCCGAAGAAAAAGAATGTTTCTAAAGCATCGACACTTAATGATTAATCTTATATAAAAGCAGAAATACTGCGATTTTTTGCGAAAAAACACTTGACTTAGTGTTTTGTATATGATAGAATAGTTATACCTCTGAAAGGGGCTTTATTTTTCTGCCCTATTGAGGGAGGCTAAAATATTCCGAAAAAACCGGGAGGTGCCGTTATGAGAGTTAAAATCACATTGGCCTGCACAGAGTGCAAACAGCGTAATTACAACACAATGAAAAACAAGAAAAACAGTCCCGACAGACTTGAAATGAACAAGTACTGCCGTTTCTGTAAGAAACACACTCCGCACAAGGAAACAAAATAATGGAGGTTTAAAATGGCTGACAAAAAGGTTGAAGCTAAAAAGGCTGACGCTAAGAAAGCGGATGCCAAGAAACCTGCTAAGAAAAACAAACAGAATGTTTTTCAAAAGCTTTTTAAGTACCTCAGTGCGTGCAAGGGTGAACTCAAGAAAATTACTTGGCCTTCACCAAAGCAGACTACAAAGAACTTCGGTATTGTTATCGGCGTAATTGTAGTTGTGGGACTGTTCATTTTCGGCCTTGACAGAGGACTTTTCGCTCTGCTCGGCTTAGTTATGAACACTTCAGCTTAATCTCTGTTATTACTAACTTACGAAAGGAAGAAAGTAAATGGCAGATCAAGAAGCAAAATGGTATGTAGTGCATACTTATTCCGGCTACGAAAATAAGGTAGCAGCTGACTTAATGACAACTGCAGAGAACAGAAATCTTCAGGATATGATTGTTGATGTTAAAGTACCTACAGAAATCGTAACCGAAACCGTCGGCGACAAAACAAAAGAGGTTGAAAATAAAATTTATCCTTGCTATGTATTTGTTAAGATGGTTTACACTGATGAAACGTGGTATGTAGTACGAAATATCAGAGGATGCACAGGATTTGTAGGACCGGGATCTAAACCTGTTCCACTTACAGATGCTGAGGTTTACAGAATGGGCGTTGAAACCCGCTCTGTAAAGGTGAACTACTCGGTGGGCGATTCAGTTCGTATTATCGATGGTCCCCTTGATGATTTTGTCGGTGTGGTTGAGGAAATCGACCCTGACAAAAACTATGTCCGTGTCATTGTTTCAATGTTCGGACGAGAAACTCCGGTTGAGCTTGAGTTAGGTCAGGCTGAACTGCTTGAGGATTAATCGCAGATAATTTGCCTTACGGCTTATTATTGGGAACAAAATGTTCCCTGTGGGAGGGAACCTACATAGTGGTGTCCCGCAATTTACCACGAATTTTGGAGGTGCAAACACAATGGCTCAGAAGGTAGTTGGCTTAATTAAGTTACAGATACCTGCCGGAAAGGCTACTCCGGCTCCGCCTGTTGGACCTGCTCTTGGTCAGCACGGCGTAAATATCGTTGCGTTCACAAAGGATTTTAACGAGCGCACAAAGAATGACATAGGTCTTATTATCCCTGTTGTTATCACAGTTTATGCAGACCGTTCATTCACTTTCGTTACTAAAACTCCACCGGCAGCAGTTCTTCTTAAGAAGGCTTGCGGCATTGAGAGTGGTTCTGGCGTACCAAACAAGACAAAGGTAGCTCAGATTACTCGTGAGCAGATCACAAAGATCGCAGAGCAGAAAATGCCGGACCTTAACGCAGGTTCTCTTGAAGCTGCAATCAGCATGGTTGCAGGTACTGCAAGAAGCATGGGTATTACAGTAGTTGACTAATTATCCGGGTGGGAGGGAATTCCCGATTGACCACCTATCAATGGAGGAAAACTGATGAAACACGGTAAAAAATATGTTGACGCAGCTAAGCTCGTTGACAAATCAAAATTATACGAACCAGGCGAGGCTCTTGAAACTGTTATCAAGACAAGCACCGCTAAGTTTGATGAAACCGTTGAGCTTCATGTAAAGCTCGGTGTTGACAGCCGTCACGCTGACCAGCAGGTTAGAGGCGCTGTTGTACTCCCTAACGGTACAGGTAAAAATGTTAGAGTTCTTGCAATTTGTAAGGGCGCTAATGAGGAGCTTGCAAAGGAAGCAGGTGCTGACTTTGTAGGTGCTGAGGATATGACTCAGAAGATTCAGCAGGAAAACTGGATGGACTTTGATGTTCTTATCACAACTCCTGACTGCATGGGTCTTGTAGGTCGTTTAGGTAGAATCCTTGGCCCTCGTGGTCTTATGCCAAACCCAAAGGCAGGTACTGTTACTCCTGACATTGCTAAGGCTGTTAAAGAAGCTAAAGCAGGTAAGATTGAGTACCGTCTTGACAAAACAAACATCATTCACTGCCCAATCGGTAAGGTAAGCTTTGGCGCAGAAAAGCTCGGCGAGAACTTCGATACACTTATGGAAGCTATCGTAAAGGCTAAGCCAGCTGCTGCAAAGGGTCAGTACATTCGTTCAGTTGCCATTGTATCAACAATGGGACCAAGCGTTCGTATTTCACCTGCTAAGTTTGGTGTTTGATTATAATTACTTTAATGTTTACACCTTTGGTGTGAATATAAATTCGCTGTTCTAAAGACAGCAGGTGCAATATGCATAAAGGTTATACCGCCTGCCGAGGAAGATGCAATTTTACATTATTTTTGTATTTTTGCGGCAGTCCGAGGTCTAATCGGACTGCCTTGTTTTTTAAGAACTTTAGATACTGCGTTTAAAAAATTTTGGAGGTGAAATAATTGCCAAGTCAAAGTGTTTTAGAGCAGAAGAAAGTCATCGTTGAAGAACTTACAGCAAGACTTAAGAACTCTGTTACAGGTTTAGTTGTTTCATACGAGGGTATCAATACTGAGGACGATACAAAGCTTAGAAAAGAACTTCGTGAAAACAATGTACACTATTCAGTAGTTAAGAACACACTTTTATCTCGTGCTTGTGATGAAGTAGGTCTTGAGGGCATTAAGCCTGTTCTTGAGGGTACAACAGCTCTCGCTACAAGCGACAGCGAATACGCTGCTGCTGCAAGAATCCTCTGCAACTATGCTAAGGATCACGATAACTTTAAGGTTAAGTCAGGTTACCTTGACGGCGCTGTTATTGATATGGATACAATCACAGCTCTTTCAAAACTTCCTACAAGAGATGTACTTCTCGCAAATGTACTTGGTGCATTCCAGGCACCGATTGCTTCTTTCGCAAGAGCTATTCAGGCTGTTGTTGATAAGGGCGGTGTTGAGGCTTGTTTAGCAGCCGCAACAGAAGAGGCTCCTGCTGAGGAACCTGCTGCAGAATAATCTGCAATATTAACTTAAATTTTACAACTTATTATATCGGAGGTAAATTAAAATGGCATCAGAGAAAATTACTGCTATTATTGAAGAATTAAAAGGCCTCACAGTTCTCGAGCTTTCAGAGCTTGTACACGCTGTAGAGGATGAGTTTGGTGTATCAGCTGCTGCTGCAGTTGCTGTTGCAGGTCCTGCAGAGGCTGCTTCTGCTGCTGCTGAGCAGACAGAGTTTGATGTAGTTCTTAAGAGTGCTGGCGGCAACAAGATTGCTGTTATCAAGGCCGTTCGTGAGATCACAGGTCTTGGTCTTAAGGAAGCTAAGGCTCTCGTTGACGGCGCACCTAAGACTCTTAAAGAGGCTGTATCTAAGGACGAGGCTGATGAGATCAAATCTAAGCTCGAAGCAGCCGGCGCTGAAGTTGAAGTTAAGTAATTTAATTTCCAAAGTTTTTTATCCCGACGGATTTATCCGTCGGGATTTTTTGTTTGGCTTTTTATTAAGATTTCTTTATCAAAAATTAGGTAATTATGGTTTAGCTTAATTTATTGCAATGTTAAAATGCATAACTAAAAGATTTGGTCGACCTTTTTAAAGGTCGTGGGTGTGGGCAAAGCCCACAAATATTTTCTGCTTACGCAAACTAACGATAGCCAAACAACTTGCTGTTTGGCGGTTTGAACACAACGGCGAAAGCCTTTGCGAGAGCAATAAAAGAAAATACACTTCATTTTCATAGTCAACGCAATGCGTTGACTATGCTTTTAGCGTTTCTGCTTATAATGGCTGTCGCCTGTTTTGCCAAACTTAAGTGCAAGCACGCAAACAGCGTGGCTGTTTGCGCACGATAAATTGTAGTATCGGAATATATTATGGGCGCTACCCAAACTCGCAAGCCTTTAAAAAGGCTTGACCTAAATTTTTAATTATTTCACTTAAGTTGTGTGATAAACCACAACACCCACAACCTGACCAAACTTTTATAATTATTTTGCTAAGTGTTCTATTAAAAACTTAAAAAGATATAAAATAAAAGCTCCTCAAAAACGAGGAGCTTTTGATATGCATATAAAACTATAAATTAATCAAAGAACTTAGCGTGGATAGCCTTAACAGCCTTATCTGCGTCGTTTTCGTCAATAAGAACAGAAACCTTGATTTCGCTTGTGCTGATCATCTGGATGTTTACCTGTGCATCGTAAAGAGCCTCAAACATCTTTGTAGCAACGCCTGCGTGGCTTTCCATACCTGCGCCGACGATTGAAATCTTAGCTACGCTCTTGTCAACGAGGATTTCTGTACCGTCAAAGTTCTCAATGTAATCTTTGAGAGCCTCGGCAGCTTCGGCACCTCTTGACTTAGGAACTGTAAAGCTGATGTCTTTCTTGCCGTCGTGACCGATTGACTGAAGAATAATATCTACATTGATATCCTTAGCAGAAAGTTTTGAGAAGATTTTAAAAGCAAGACCTGGCTCGTTAGGAATACCTGTTACAGAAATTCTTGCAACATCTGTATCTTTAGCAACGCCGCTGATTAACATTTTTTCCATTTTTGTTTTCTCCTTTACTATTGTACCCGATGCTCTTGTCATACTTGAGAGGACTTCAAGCTCGATGTTATATTTTTTAGCCATTTCAACTGAACGGTTGTTGAGTACCTGTGCGCCGAGTGTAGCAAGCTCAAGCATTTCGTCATAAGAAATTTCTTTGAGCTTTCTTGCGTTTTCAACTTTTCTTGGGTCGGCTGTATAAACGCCTTCTACATCTGTGTAAATCTGACAAAGGTCAGCGTGCATTGCAGCTGCAATAGCTACGGCGCTTGTATCGGAACCGCCTCTGCCGAGAGTTGTAATATCGTCTGTTTTAGCAAGACCCTGGAAACCGGCAACAACAACAATTCTCTTTTTGTCAAGTTCATGACGGATACGGCTTGGGTCAACCTTTTTGATTCTTGCGCTTGTGTGAATGTTGGTTGTTTCAAAACCTGCCTGCCAACCAAGAAGTGATACAGCAGGGTAACCAAGCTTTTCGATAGCCATTGCAAGAAGTGAAATAGAAATCTGTTCACCTGCTGCAAGAAGCATATCTTTTTCTCTTTTTGAACCATTTGGATTAATTTCTTCGGCTTTTGCGATAAGATCGTCTGTGGTGTCGCCCTGTGCAGAAACAACAACTACAACATCGTTGCCCTTAGCGTATGTTTCTGTTACGATTTTAGCCACATTCATTACACGCTCAGCATTTGCTACGGAGCTACCGCCGAATTTCTGAACTATCAAACTCATGTCCTTTTACTCCTCTTTCAATTATAAATCACCTATGCGGATTTTTGAAATAACCTTTGCACCTCTGCTTTCGAGTGCTGCGATTTTTTCAATAATTTCACCATAGGGTAATTGCGCTGTTACAAAGGCAATCTCGCCCTCTGGGCTGTCAGCCTTTTCAATTTTATCTATACAGCCGAATACTTCCTGAGCAAGCTCGAATGTTGTGTTTGCTCTGATGTACATTGCTGTTACCGACTCCTCATAAGGAAGAATATTGTCGCCGTTGCCGTCTGCCCAGAACAAGAACTTTCTTGTCTTTAAGTGTTTGCAGCAGTCAACTACATCGGCTACAACTGCACTTGCTGTTGGGAGCTTACCTGCGCCCTTGCCGTAGAATACTACATCGCCTGTGCAGTCGCCTCTTACCATAATGCCGTTGAACTCATAGTCAATGTTAGCAAGCTGGCTTTTGTTTGGTACAAACATAGGAGCAACGATTATATCAATCTTGCCGTCGTCGAGGCGCTTAACTCTGCCGATAAGTTTAATAACGCAGTTGTAAGCCTCTGCATATTTTACATCTTCAAGAGTAATCTCGGTGATGCCCTCTGTATGTACAGATTTCGGATAAACATGCTTACCGAAAGCAAGGGAAGCAAGAATACAGATTTTGCGGCAAGCGTCGTGACCTTCAATATCTGCGGCAGGGTTTCTTTCGGCAAAGCCGAGATCCTGTGCAAGTTTGAGGGCAGCGTCAAACTGCATACCGTCCTCAATCATCTTTGTGAGGATGAAGTTTGTTGTGCCGTTTAAAATACCTGCAATTTCATCAACAATATTTGCTACAAGGCACTGACTGATTGGGCGAATAATCGGAATACCGCCGCCAACCGATGCCTCAAATAAGAAGTTTACATTTTCGTCTTTTGCAATCTGTAAAAGCTCTGCACCGTGAGCCGCAACTAACTCTTTATTTGATGTTACTACGCTCTTGCCGGACTTAAGGCACTTCTTTACAAAGTCATATGCAGGGTTAAGACCGCCCATAACCTCAACAACAACTCTTACTTCTCTGTCGTTTAAGATGTCGTTAAAGTCCTTTGTAAATCTGTCGGCCAAAGGGCTGTCGGGAAATTCACGCAGGTCAAGAATGTGCTTTACATAAATTTCTTCTCCGATGCTTGCAAAAAGCTTCTGTTTGTGTGTTGTAAGAATTTCGGCTACGCCTGAGCCTACAACGCCGTGGCCCATTATTGCTACTGAAATCATATTCTAAATCCTTTCCTTTCAGTTTGGAATTTATAACTCCCTTATGTATTTAATGAAGAACTGCCTGTAAGCAGACAGTTCTTCAAGATAAACTGACTTAAGCTCCCGGAGCAGATACATTTCCTCCGCTTTCTTCAGGCTTAGGCTCTTCGCCGCCCTGGCTTTCGGCAGATGAGGTATCTCCGCCGCTTTCTTCAGGCTTAGGCTCTTCACCGCCTTGGCTTTCGGCAGAAGAAGTATCTCCGTCGCCACCGCCTGAGTGACTTTCGTCACCGGAATAAGAGCTGTCTGAATAATTAGATGATGAATCGTAATTATAATCATCGTAATTATCGGAATCGCTTGAGTCGTAGTAACCGTCCCAACCGCCGTTTGAAGGCATATTGTCCTCTGTGTAATAACCTACATATTTGCCTGAAACATTTTCGGTTGATACAATAAGACCCGAATAAGGGCTGTACTGTGCTTCAATAAGGTTAGACGGGAATTTGAAGTCCTTGTGCTCCATACCGCTTAAGTACGAGCTCATAACCTTGTTGAATGTGCTGGTTGCCACTGTTGTATTTGAAATTGTGTGTGGGTTGTCAAAACCTGTCCAAATTGCAAGAGTTGCATAAGGTGACATACCGCAGAACCATGAGTCCTTGTCGGCATCGGTTGTACCTGTCTTACCGATAATATCCCAACCGCTGATTCTTGCCGAACCTGCGTTTGTATTGACTGAATTGGTTACATTGTAGTGGAGAAGTCTGTTCATAATAGCGGCTGTTGTCGGAGAGTAAGCCTGCTTTGGAACAGCGTTTCTGTTGTCGATAATAATATTGTCTTCGGAGTCTGTGATGTAGTAGTAGGTATATGGGTTGTAGTAAAGACCGCCGTTGCCCATATAGCTGTAAGCTGATGCCATTTCACGGACTGTAACACCGCCTGTAAGACCGCCGATTGAAAGACCGCCCGAGTTGTAAGCGTCCTCTTCGCTAAGGTGTGAAAAGCCCATTTTTGTAACTACCTGTTCGTAAGCCACGCTTGGACCGCCAATCATTTTCATAGCCTGTGCGGCTGTACCGTTTGAAGAAATTTCGATAGCGTCAGGCAAAAGCATTGTGCCCTTGTAACCTGCGTACCAGTTTTTAGGACCCGATACAAGTTCGCCGTATTCGTTGGTTTCGTACTTTTCAAGAGGTGCGTCCTCAATTTGAGATGAGAAGTAAAGCATCTTGTTGTCGATTGCATAAGGATAAACTACAACAGGCTTGATAGAAGAACCCGGCTGGAGAGATGACATTGTCGCTCTGTCCCAGCTTAAAGCCTCTGTCTTTTTGTTTGAGCTGCCTACGGTAGCGATTACTCTGCCGTCAAACCCCATAAGCGTCATAGCTATCTGTAATTCGGGGTCGTTGCTTTTGTCAATGTTTTGAGCTGCATTTTCCATCATTTCCTGTGCTCTTATATCCATAGCGCAGTAGATTTTAAGACCCTCTGTGTAAAGCTTATCGGAAGCAGCGTCTTCACTGATGTTGTAGTATTGTGCAAGGTCCTTTTGAGCGTCATAGAAAAGCTCGTCGATGTACCAGTTCTGAATGTAACCGTCGTCGTTGTCGTCTTCATCGTCACGATCGCTTGTGTAGCCTACAAAAGTCATATTTGCAGACTCTTTCATAGCGGCATCATATTCGTCCTCGGTGATTTTGCCCTGGTCATACATTTCGTTTATGATGATTTCTCGTCTGATTTTATTGTTTTCCGGATAAGAAAGAGGATTCCATTTTGAGGGGTTTTGAGTAATGCCTGCGATAGCCGCACATTCTGCGATAGAGCAGTTTTCAATACTCTTGTCAAAATAAAGCTGTGCTGCCGACTCAACGCCCTGACAGTTGTTGCCGAAGTTTACAACATTGAGGTAAGCCTCAAGAATTTCGTCCTTTGTATATTCGTTCTCAAGCTTGAGCGCTTTGCAGATTTCACGCATTTTTCTTGTGAGAGAAACTTCGTTGTCGTCTGTTATATTCTTGATAAGCTGTTGAGTAATTGTAGAACCGCCGTAAGAATCTGTGCCCGAGGCAAGACTTACTACGGCAGAGAGGGTTCTTGTCCAGTCAACTCCGTGGTGGTCGAAGAAACGCTTGTCCTCAATGGCAACAACGGCGTCTTTCATAGCCTGCGGAATCTTTTGGTTGTCAACCCAAATTCTGTTTTCTGTGCTGTAAAGAGTTTGATACTGTTCAAACTTGCCGTCTGAATTTTGTACCATAATAAAACTTGTCTGGTTAAGCGATTTTGCTCTGAGGTCAATGCCTGTCGGTTCGGACGCAAGGCTCGCAATGTAAATTCCGAGCGAAATAACTGCGATAAGACCCGCAACAACGCATACCGAGAAAATCGTAAAAATAAATTTACCGAGCGCCTTGAAAAATCTTTTTATCGGATTTACCTTGCGAACGGCAGGGTTAATCTCCGGCTGAATATCTTTATATTGACTGATGTCTGTTTCACGCTTGTTACGCATAATTTCTCCTTCTTTGACAAAAACAAAGTTAATCTCTTAAATTTTATCCAAAAACAAAAAATATCAGTTAATGATTATTATACCACTTGAGAATAAAAAAATAAATATATAAAGCCAAATTTTTCTTAAAAAATAAGCCTTTTACAAAGAAAAATTTTATATAATATAATGTAATATATGTATAATAATACAAATAAGCGGAAATATATAGTTAAAACAGTTAAAAATAAAGCTGAATTTATTGCCGAGAAAGTATTGAATTTAGCAAATTACAGGGAGTTTTTGATGTGAAAAAGCTTATTTGTGCAACAGGAATCATATTAATAGCTTGTGCGGTAACGGGAAATTTATTTACCGCAGGTACAGATGCGTCGGCTCAAACCGTACAGCAGAGCAATACCGAGAATAAGTGTGAGGAAGATGTTTTTATCCTGAAAATAGAGGACGGCTATCTGAATGTTTATTATAAAGAAAGCGGTAATATTTACCTGAAAACGGGAACTATGTCCTCAAATTTGCCGAAAAGCGATGTAATGCAACTTGAAAAAGGTGTTGAAATTACAGGGAAGGAAGCGCTTAGAAGAGCAGTGGAGGACTATTGCAGTTAAAGATTTTTAAAAGTTATTAATAAACTATGTGGATTGCCAATAAAAATAGAAAAGATTAAAATTGCTTGTTGATGTAAACTACACTATTTTGCATTATGTGTATTGACAATTTATGTAATTTGCGGTAGTATTTAAACAATAGTGTAAAACTGCAATTATGAACAAATGTTGTTTTGCGTTATGCTCAAAAACACAAAGCAGACGCAGAAACACAAAAAAGGAGAATGTACATATGATTTCTACCGTTATTGATAAATCACTCGGTCTTGAATTTCCTATTTTTCAGGGCGGTATGGCTTGGGTAGCAGACGCTTATCTTGCAGCCGGTGTTTCAAACGCAGGCGGTCTCGGCCTTATTGCCGCAATGAATTCAAACGGAGAACAGCTCCGTGCCGAAATTAAAAAGTGTAAAGAACTTACAGACAAGCCTTTCGGTGTAAATATTATGCTTATGAGTCCGTTTGTCGAAGAGGCGGTTCAGGTTGTTATCGAAGAGGGCATAAAGGTTATTACAACAGGCGCAGGTAACCCCGGTAAGTATATGCAGAGGTGGCTTGATGCAGGTATTAAAGTTATCCCTGTAGTTCCGAGCGTTGCTCTTGCAAGAAAGATGGAAAAGTTAGGTGCATTCGCAGTTATTGCAGAGGGCGGTGAGTCAGGCGGCCATGTAGGCGACCTTACCACAATGGCTCTTGTTCCGCAGGTAGTTGACGCTGTAAACATTCCTGTAATTGCAGCAGGCGGTATTGCAGACGGCAGACAGATTGCTGCGGCATTTATGCTCGGCGCTGTAGGTGTACAAGTAGGCACAAGATTTTTGGTTGCCACAGAATGTACAATCGCACAGGAGTACAAGGACAAAATCATAAAGGCAAAGGATATTGATACAGTTGTAACAGGTAAAAGACTCGGTCATCCTGTTCGTGCTATCCGTAATTCCTTTACCCGTGAATATACAAAGGCAGAATACAACTCATCGGAAGTAAGTGACGAAGAACTTGAAAAGATGGGTGTCGGCAGATTAAGACTTGCTGTAAGAGAGGGCGATGTTTCGCACGGTACGGTTCTTGCAGGTCAGGTTGCCGCAATGGTAAAAAAAGAACAGCCTGCAAGAGAAATCATTACAGAAATGTTTGCTCAGGCTGAAGAAGTATTGAATGGAGCTACAAAATGGGTAAAATAGCATTTGTTTTTTCAGGCCAGGGCGCACAGTACAGCGGAATGGGCAAGGAACTTTACAATAATTCTCCTGCCGCAAAGAGCGTATATGATATGGCAGACGGTATCCGCAAAGGTACATCTGCACAGTGCTTTGAGGGTACAACAGAAGAACTCTGCAAAACAGTAAACACACAGCCTTGTGTATTTACGGCAGACCTTGCTGCTGCGAGATTCCTTGAAGAAAAGGGTGTTAAGGCTGACTGCGTTGCAGGCTTTTCACTCGGCGAAATTGCGGCTCTTGCCTTTTCGGGTATTCTTTCGGACGAAGAAGCTTTTAAACTTGTTTGCAAGAGAGGCGAGCTTATGGATAAGGCGGCGACCGAAAATCCGGGTGCGATGGCTGCCGTAATGAAAATTACTCCCGAAAAAGTTGAAGAAGTTTGCAAGGGCTTTGACAAGACATATCCTGTAAACTATAACTCGCCTGCACAGACAGTTGTTGCTACAACAAACGAAAATGCAGAGCCTTTCTGCGAGGCTGTAAAGGCTGCCGGCGGCAGAGCAAAATTGCTTGCGGTAAGCGGTGCTTTCCATTCACCGTTTATGGCAGATGCGGCAAAGGGTCTTGCGGAGTATATGCAGGACATTGAGTTTGCACAGCCTAAAGTAACAATTTATTCAGACTATACAGCAAAGCCGTACGAGGGTGACTACAAGGAACTTGTAAGAGCACAGGTAGAAAATCCCGTAAGATGGCAGACAATTGTTGAAAATATGATTAAAGACGGTGTTGACACATTTATTGAAATCGGTGTCGGCAAGACTTTAACAGGACTTATCAAGAGAATTGACAACAGCGTTAAGGCTTTCAAGGTGGAAACACCCGCTGATTTTGAAGCACTTGACCTTTGATTTTGGAGGATATTATGAAATTTGAAAACAAGACAGCCGTTATTACAGGCGGTTCAAGAGGTATCGGTCTTGCAATAGCTAAAAAACTTGCAAGTCAGGGCGCAAACATTGCTATTCTTTATGTTGGCGATGAGAGCGAGGGCATTGCCGCAAAAGAGGCTCTTGCAGAGTACAACACAAAGGTTGAGCAGTATTTCTGCGATGTTTCCGATTTTAACGCATCAAAAGAGGTTGTTGACAAGGTAATCGAGAACTTCGGCGGAATTGATATTCTTGTAAATAACGCAGGTATCACCCGTGACAAGCTCGTTCTCAATATGGACGAAAAAGACTTTGACGCAGTAATCGGCGTAAACCTCAAGGGTACATTCAATATGATTAAGCATACCTACAAGCACTTTATGAAAAAACGCTACGGCAGAATTGTAAGCACTTCTTCTGTTGTAGGTATTATGGGTAATGCGGGTCAGGCTAACTATTCGGCATCTAAGGCAGGCATTATCGGTATGACAAAGTCTGTTGCCAAAGAGCTTGCGGGCAGAGGCGTTACTGTTAATGCCGTTGCTCCGGGTTACATCGGCACAGATATGACAAACGCACTTTCAGACAAGGTAAAAGACGCTATGAAAGCACAGATTCCTGCAAAGCGTATCGGTACACCTGAAGATGTTGCAAATGTAGTTGCGTTCCTCTGCTCTGATGACGCCGCCTATGTAACAGGCGAGGTTATCAAGGTTGACGGCGGACTTGCAATGTAATCGGAGGTGCTTTAATGAGAAGAGTAGTAGTAACAGGTATGGGTGCAATCACCCCTGTAGGTAACGATATAGATACAATGTGGGCAAATATGCTCGCAGGTGTAAACGGTGTTGAAAAAATCACATCATTTGATACTTCTGACCTCAAGGTTCACCTTGCAGGTACTGTAAAGAACTTTGAGCCGGAAAAATATATTGAAAAAAGAGAGTTAAGAAAGCTCGATATTTACTGTCAGTACGCTATTGCGGCAGCACAGCAGGCTGTAGACGACAGCGGAATCCTCGGTAATATTAACGAGGAGCGTTTCGGTGTGTACATCGGCGCAGGTATCGGCGGACTTCACTCATTTGTAAACAATGTAACTGCACTCAACGAGGGCGGCCCGAGAAAGGTATCTCCTTTCTTTATTCCGATGATGATCGGTAACATTGCCACAGGTAATGTAGCTATCCGCTTTAAAGCAAAGGGCGTTTCACTTTCGGTTATGAGCGCTTGTGCAACAGGTACACACTCAATCGGCGAGGCTTTCCACGCAATTAAGGACGGTTATGCAGACGCAATCATTGCAGGCGGCACAGAGGCGGTTATTGCTCCTCTTACAATCGCAGGCTTCCAGAATATGAAGGCTCTTTCTACAAACGAAGATCCCGAAACAGCATCACGCCCGTTTGATAAAAACCGTGACGGTTTCGTAATGGGCGAGGGTGCAGGTATGCTCGTACTTGAAGAATATGAGCACGCAAAGGCAAGAGGCGCTAAGATTTATGCTGAATTTGCAGGTTACGGCAATACTTGTGACGCTCACCATGTTACAGCTCCCGACCCTGAGGGTGCAGGACTTGCAAGAGCAATCAAAATTGCTATGGCAGAGGCCGGCACAACCGATGACGATCAGCTTTATATCAATGCTCATGGTACTTCAACCCACTTAAACGACCTTACCGAAACAATGGCGTTCAAGTCGGCTCTCGGCGAAAAGGCTTACGATGCAAATATCAGCTCAACAAAGTCAATGACAGGTCATATGCTCGGCGCAACAGGCGCAATCGAAGCTATTGTTTCTGTTCTTACTCTCCGTGACGGTATGATTCCGCCAACAATTCACTTAAATGAGCAGGACGAAGAACTTGACCTTAACTACACACCGAACAAGGCAGTTAAGCGTGATGTAACAGTTGCCGCATCTACAAACCTCGGTTTTGGCGGTCATGACGCTTGCGTAGTATTTAAGAAAATCTGATTCGGAGGGCTGTATTTATGTATTCTAAAAACGATGTTAAAGAATTTATCGAAATGCTTGAAGGCTCATCGCTTTCGGTACTTGAAATAAAAAACGGTGACGGTTCGGCTATCCGTCTTGAAAAGGCAATTTCTGCCGCTCCTGCCGTTGTAATGCAGGCAAATGCTCCTGCATCGGTTAACGAATCGGCTCCTGTGGCTGCTCCTGCAGCACCTGCCGCTCCGTCGGCTCCTGTTGCCGAGGGCAAAACAATCAATTCTCCTATTGTCGGCGTATTTTATGCCGCTCCGTCACCTGACAGCAATCCTTATGTTTCTGTGGGACAGAAAATTTCAAAGGGTGACACAATCTGCATAGTTGAAGCTATGAAGTGTATGAATGAAATCCAGTCAGAGCTTGACGGCGAGGTTACAGAAGTTCTTGTTAAGGACGGCGACCTTGTTGAGTACGGTCAGCCTCTGTTCAGAGTTAAATAAGGAGTTACAATGAATCAGGAAGAAATCAAAAAGATATTACCGCATCGTGACAATATGCTGCTTGTTGAAGAGGCAGAAAAAATCGACGATGTTACCTCAAAGGGAAGATATACAATCAAGGGCGACGAGTTCTTTTTACAGGGACATTTTCCGGGCAATCCTGTTGTTCCGGGTGTTATTCTCTGTGAAATGATGGGACAGTCGGCTTGTTGCCTGCTTGCGGGCAAGGTTGAGGGATGCACACCTTTCTTTACAAAAATGAACAATGTAAAGTTTAAAAATCAGGTAAAACCCGGCGATACACTCGAAAGTGTATGTACTCTTACAAAGAGCAAGGGTGTGTTCTATTTTATTGATGCAAAAGGTTATGTTGACGGCAAGCTTTGCGTAAGTGCCGAGCTTTCTTTTGCTCTTATTCCAAATAATAAGTAACTTATTGCAAATTTTCTTTTGGAAGTGATAAAATGTTTTCAAAAATACTTATAGCCAACCGAGGAGAAATTGCAGTAAGAATTATTCGTGCTTGCCGAGAAATGGGTATCAGTACAGTTGCAATATATTCTGAGGCGGACAAAAACGCAATGCATGTTCAGCTCGCTGACGAAAGCTATTGTGTTGGCGGCAGCAGAGTTGCCGACAGCTATCTTAATATGCCTGCTATACTTACCGTTGCCATTGAAAGCGGCGCACAAGCCATTCACCCCGGCTATGGTTTGCTCTCGGAGAATGCAAAATTCGTTTCTCTTTGTGAGCAATGTAACATAAACTTTATCGGCCCTACATCAGAGATGATAAAATTACTCGGCGATAAGGACAATGCAAGAAAAACAATGCGTGCGGCAGGTGTTCCCGTAACACCCGGCTGCGATATTATAGAAGACCCCGTAAAAGCAAGGGAAGAAGCCGAAAAAATCGGTTTTCCGCTGCTTATAAAGGCTCGTTCGGGCGGCGGCGGAAAGGGTATCCGCAGAGTAGACTGCATTGAGCAGTTTGACGAGGCTTTTGCGGCGGCGTCTTCGGAGGCACAGTCTGCTTTTGGTGACGGCGCATGTTATATGGAAAAGTTCATTCACCCCGTAAAGCATATAGAGATGCAGCTTTTGAGCGACAAATACGGTAATACTATATGTCTGGGTGAAAGAGAATGTTCAGTCCAGCGTAAAAATCAGAAGATGATTGAGGAAAGCCCAAGTCCTGCGCTTGATGACAGAACCCGTAAGGAAATGATGAAAGCGGCTGTAAAGGCTGCAAAGGCTGTAAATTATGTCAATGCAGGTACTGTTGAGTTTTTGCTTGATATGAATAATAATTTCTACTTTATGGAGATGAATACCCGTCTTCAGGTTGAACACGGTGTTACCGAGATGGTAACAGGTCTTGATATTGTACAGTGGCAGATAAGAATTGCGGCAGGCGGAAAACTTACAAGAACCCAGGACAGCATTTTTACACACGGAAATGTTATTGAGTGCCGTATTAATGCAGAAGACCCGGAGCACGGTTTCAGACCGAGCTGCGGAAGAATTAAGCGTTTGCATATACCGGGCGGTTCTTTTGTCCGTTTTGATACAGCTGTATTTCAGGATTATTTTATTCCGCCTTACTATGATTCGATGATCGGCAAGCTCATTGTTCAGGCAAGAAGCCGTGAGCTTGCGATAAGAAAGATGAAAATGGCTCTTTCGGAGCTTACCATTGACGGAATTGACATCAACCGTGACTTGCTTGCCGAGATTTTGTCGGACGAGCAGTTTGTCAGCGGAGAATATACTACTGACTTTATGCTTGATTTTGAAAAAAAGCATAAGGACGGAAAGAAGTAATAGGCTATGGATTTATTTGCTTTTGTAAAACCGAAAAATGAGCTTGAAAGCAGACCCGAGGAGCAGACCAATGTACCGTTTGTTCCCGAGGAAATGTGGACAAAATGCCCTAAGTGCGGCACTATGCTCCTTACAACAGATATGGAAGAAAACTTCCGTGTCTGCACAAAGTGCGGTCATCATTTCAGAATGAATGCAAAACAGCGTGTGGCACTTCTTGCCGATGACGGCAGTTTTTGCGAGCATGACGCCAATATGGCAAGCAAAAATATTCTCGATTTTCCAGGCTATGACCAAAAGCTTGAAAAAGCAAGAGCCACAGGTTCAAAAGAATCCGTAATGTGCGGTGAATGTAAAATCGGCGGTATTGACGCAGTGCTTTGCGCAATGGATTCCGATTTTATGATGGGCAGTATGGGTACGGTAACAGGTGAAAAAATCACCCGTGCTTTTGAATATGCTACCGAAAACGCACTTCCGGTTATAGTTTGCACTGTATCGGGCGGCGCTCGTATGCAGGAGGGTATTCTTTCCCTTATGCAGATGGCGAAAACTTCCGGTGCGGTTAAGCGCCACAGCGACAGCGGACTTTTATACATAACAGTTCTTACCGACCCTACAACAGGCGGTGTTACTGCGTCTTTTGCTATGGAGGGCGATATTATCCTTGCCGAGCCCGATACTCTTGTAGCTTTTGCAGGCCCGAGAGTAATTGAGCAGACTCTCCGTCAGAAACTCCCAAAGGATTTCCAGACATCGGAGTTTGTAATGCAGAAAGGTTTTGTTGACGCTGTTGTAAGCAGAAACGCCCTGAAAGCTACACTTGTAAAATTGCTTAAGATGCACGGATACGGGGAGGTGTCGGAATAATGTCTGCTTATGATAAAGTTATGGCGGCGAGAGATGCCAATAAAATTACAACTGTTGATTACATAAATCATATGTTTGGCGACAGCTTTTTTGAACTGCACGGCGACAGGAGATATTCCGACGATAAGGCAGTTGTGGCAGGCCTTGCTATGTTGCACGATATGCCTGTAACCGTAATCGGAATTGAAAAGGGCAGAAATACAAAAGAGCGTATGGAGCGCAATTTCGGACAGGCTCATCCGGAGGGCTACAGAAAAGCTCTAAGACTTATGAAACAGGCTGAAAAGTTCCACCGTCCTGTTCTTTGCTTTGTAGATACCAGCGGTGCTTACCCGGGAATCGGAGCGGAAGAAAGAGGTCAGGGACAGGCTATTGCCGAAAACCTTATGGAGATGATGACTTTAAAAACACCCGTGCTTACAATTGTTGTGGGTGAGGGCGGCAGCGGCGGTGCGCTTGCACTTGCTGTTGCAGATGAAGTATGGATGATGGAAAATTCTGTTTATTCCGCAATTTCTCCGGAGGGTTGTGCGTCTATCCTTTGGAAAGACAGTTCCAAAGCTCCGCAGGCCGCAGAGGCACTCAAACTTACTGCGCAGGATTTATTTGACTTGCATGTAATTGAGCGTATTATCAGAGAGCCGAGGGCAGAGGATGCCGCTATGTTTGAGAGTCTAAAGCTCTTGATTCAGAGAACTTTTGAAAAAAATCTTGCACTTACCGACGAAGAACTTACAAATGCCCGTTATGAAAGATTCAGAAGAATAGGTGCCGATTTATAATTCTAAGTATAACCGTCTGTGGTGACCCCCAAAAGTTAGATTTGAAAGCGTAGTGGCTTTTAGCTGCTACGCTTTTGTTATGCAACTAAGGCAT
>NZ_JADNHD010000039.1:0-1554 GCF_015553695.1 Ruminococcus sp. BSD2780120874_150323_B10 | reverse complement strand
TACTGTCTGCGGAAAGCAGGAAAATATGAGTCGTTTATCATTGTCTGAAAGGATAGTTATTGAATGTGGAATTTACCAAAAATTAAGTTTAGGAAAGATAGCAAAAAAGATAGGAAAAACTACGGAATGTGTTTCAAGGGAAATCCGAGCAAACAGAACAATCGCACCGGGAGAGCATTTCTTTGAAAAGGATTGTCACTATGCAGGAGAGTGCAAAACCAAAGGATTATGCGGAAAGGATGGATGCTCAAGGCGGTGTGTGACTTGCCGTGAATACGATTGCAGAGAACTTTGCACAAGATACAACAATACCCCTTGCGTTGTACTTTCCAAACCGCCGTATGTTTGCAATGTTTGTGTGCGGAGAAGAAAATGCAAAGCAGATAGAGCTTACTACAATGCTCAGCAAGCAGATGCAATGGCAAAGCGGAGATATTCCAACTCCAGAAGCAAGATACAAACCCGTGGTGAAGACCTTGAAAAACTTGATAAATTGGTTTCACCGTTAATTTTGAAAGGGCAACCACTGACACATATATGGTCGGAACACGGCGATGAACTTGGTATTTCACAAAGAACTCTTTACCGTTACATCGACCAAGGTGTTTTAAGCGTAGGAAACATTGACCTCAGGCGAAAGGTGGCATACAAGCCAAGACGGAAGAAAAAAGAAGTGTCCGAAGGCTTTTTGAACCAAGAATTCCGCAAAAACCGAGGCTATGATGATTACCTGAAATATATGGAAAAACATCCCGATACACCCATAATTCAAATGGATACAGTAAAGGGATGTCGTGAACAAGGGAAACGCCTTTTGACACTGCATTTCTGTAACACCAATATGATGCTGATGTTTCTTATGCGTGACGGCAAAGCCGATACCGTAGTGGAACAATTTGATATGCTGACAGGCCTTTTAGGACTTGAAGAATTCCGCAAAGTCTTTCCTGTAATTCTCACCGATAACGGCAGCGAGTTCAAGCATACAAGAGATTTAGAAACTACCGAGGATGGTAAGAAGAGAACCAAGGTCTTTTACTGTGACCCTCAGGCATCCTGGCAAAAGCCACAGATTGAGAAGAACCACGAATTTATCCGTTATGTACTACCAAAGGGCAAGACGTTAAATCCATACACGCAGGAAGATATGCTCCTTCTTGCCAACAATATTAACAGTATTCGCCGAGAATCTCTCGGCAACAAATCCCCTTATGAAGCCACCACCGACAAGAGCATACTTCGGTTGATGGGGCTGATGGGATTACATACCGTACCGGCAGACGAAGTGAACTTAACACCGGCACTGCTGAAACGGTAACTTTAAACAATTGCAGATGGTGACCGCAACATATTTTTAAGCTAAGGCAGGTTGCGTTCACTTTGACAAAACGAGATTTCAATCTGTCTGCTTTGCCATGCAAAAAAGACAGTGAGATATATTAAATTTCGGCTTTTTGAGGGTATATATCCTCTTAAAAGCCACATAAAACCGCTTATTTGGCTTTTTGTTGTGAAAAGGGTATATTTACCCTAACTTCACTTTGTCATTTAAGC
>NZ_JADNHD010000038.1:0-1555 GCF_015553695.1 Ruminococcus sp. BSD2780120874_150323_B10 | reverse complement strand
GGTGCAAAGTGCAATTGCAACGCTTGTCGCTTTTAGCATTCCGTGCTTGTTCATTGGTTTGATTACTCCTTTCAAAACTTCCAAGGGCATCCTGCCCTATCGTTTATAATGTTATCACAAAATTATCACAATTTCCATAATTTTATTATAGAAAAATGAAAAACGGCAAATTTTACAAATTCAACTATGGAATTATGTGCAATTTGCCGTTCCATTTTCACATTATTATTGTTAATCAAACAATTCCGGGTGCATTCTGCTGTAATGAAATATGTATTGTTGTGCTATCCCCGCACAATCGCCGAAATCCGACGGCATCATACCGGGGAAAAGCTTATCCATTGCCCTTTTCATCCATACATCAACAGGAAAAGCCTCTATTCTGTGTAAACCGAAAAGCAGAGTGCAGTCGGCGACCTTAACTCCGACACCCGTAATTTTCATAAGTTCTTTTCGTGCCTGCTCGTAATCAAGCGTGCGGCAGCTTTCAAGGTCAACCTCACCGCTGTAAACCTTTTGTGCCGCATCTATAAGGTAACGATTACGAAAGCCTGCCCTTAAAGGCGCAAGGTCATCGGCTGAAAGTTCCGCCATTTTTTGCGGTGTAGGAAAAGCAAAATCTCCGGGAGAAATTTCTTCTCCGAAGTTTTCGCAAAGTCTTTGAACAATGCCCTTGATTCTTTTTATATTGTTATTTTGTGAAATAATGAATGTGCAGAGTGCCTCATAAGGCTCTTGCCTTAATATTCTTATACCGGGAGCATATTTTGCCGCCTCTTTAAGCACGGGGTGAATTTCACTTATCTGTTCTCTGATTTTACCGTAATCAAGTTCGAGGTCAAAGTAATCTTTCCATATACTTTCAAAATCGGCTTTATTTGAGTTTTCGATATACAGACGCTCGCCGTCAAGTCTTACCCTGACTTTTTTACCGAAAGCGATTCCGTCAAACGAACCGTCGGCATTTTCTGTCCAGCGAAAACTCTGACCGCAGTCAAGTGTTTGTCTTAAATCAAGGTCTGTTACATTGTCGATACAGATGTAACCGTCAAATTCGGTGCAGGTCATAATATCCTCCGTATAAATTTTGTTTACAGAATTATTTTGATAAAAATTCTAAATAACATTATACATAGTTTTTCATATAAAAACAACTTATTTGAATTTTGTTCTGAATGTTAAGGGGTGAAATTGTAGTTTGACAAATTGATTTGCCAATTAATTATAAAAGTTTGGTCGACCTTTTCAAAGGTCGTGGGTGTGGGCAAAGCCCACAAATACTTTCCGTTTATGCAATCTGGCGATAGCCGAACAGCTTGCTGTTTGGCGGCTTGAACACAACGGCGTTAGCCTTTAAAAGCGATAGCAATAAGAAAAGATATTCGTTATTTCATTAATAAAATATAGGTTCTTTAATAGCTGTCGCCTGTTTTAACAAACTTAGTTTCAGCACGCAAACAGCGTGGCTGTTTGCGCCCGAAGAATTGTAATATCGGAAGATTTTATGGGCGCTGCCCAAACCCGCAATTTTTGAAAAAATTGAGTAAACTTTTTT
>NZ_JADNHD010000037.1:0-2199 GCF_015553695.1 Ruminococcus sp. BSD2780120874_150323_B10 | reverse complement strand
TTCGGGTGCTTCGGGCGGCTTGACATCATCAGCCTTTCGGTCTGCGTCAGCAGCACGTTATTTTCAAACATGGGGTCGATATATGGCTTTATATCCTCGGCATTGCCCCAACGTGCAGAGCCGTACTCCATGCCCTTACGGTATTTCTTTGCGTTCTTGCCTTTCACATAGACCGCAAGCCGGATAACGACAGCCCCGACAATGCCGATAAGCAAATCCATAGGGTTAAAACTCGGCAGGGCATTTGAAAAGGCAGCGGAAAAGCCGCTGCCAATGGAAAACAGCTTGCCGGAGAGGTCAGCCCCCGGCGAGAGCCGCACCGCCTGTCCGACTTTATCAAAGAGATACACAAAGAGCAGATAGGGGGCGTTTAGGATAAGCAGCTTCTTGATATTCGGCTTCATAGCGATACCTCCCTGTCCTTGTATTTTGTCTTTTGACGGTTCGCGTTAAGCTGCTTTGCTGCTTCCCGGAATGTGGCAAGTGCCTTTCGGATAGAGGGCTTTTGCTCCTGTGTCAGCTTCTTTGCGGAAAACTCCTTAAAGGCTGCGGTCAGAGCGTCCGCGTCCCGCCCCTTGAAAAATACAAGATAACGGGGCGGCGTTTCGGTGCTGTCTTTCTTTAGGGCAAAGTCGATACCGTATTTTTTTGCCGTCTGCTCAAAGGCTTTGATATTGCCCTCAGTTATCTCAATGTTGGAAAGCCCCGCGTTCTGCTTCGCAAGCTGCTTTAGCGTCTGCTTCCCGTGGGGCTGTTTTTCCTGCTGCTTTTTTGCCTGTGCAAGCATGGCTTTGATTGCCTTTTGCAGCATTTCAGCGGTCAGCTTCGCTCCCTTGACCGAGAGCGCAACCACTTTTTCGTTGATTTCGTCCTGCAATGTTTACCGTCCTCCTTTCCCGGTAGTGATAGTGTTAAGGTGGTACGCCGCTTTTGAGCGTGAAAAAAGGGCGTCCGTTCTTCACGCCGCCCCGTTAAATCCGTACCCGCAGCCCGTTCAAGTCCTCGGCGCGAATACCTACAAGATACCAGTTGTCCCCGTACTCAATCCGGGTCGGCTTCCATTTGCCGCCTGTGAATACGTCCATGCACTCGCCGCAATGCAGACCGCCGTAATAGTCGGCAATGTCAAAGCGAATGTCGTAGCGGTCAGCGGTTTCGTCAAAAATCAAAGCTCCTGTTTTCTGTGCCATGCGGTAAATCCTCCTTTTTTCGTTTACAGGCTTTCGCCCTCATTGTAGGTGTAATAGTCCGGGTCACCGTACTTTGGCTTTCTCGGTGCAAGTGCGCCGCTTGCCATATCGTGAGCCACAAGGGAAGTGTAATAGCTGTCAATGGTAGACGGGGCATTGAAAAGCACCGCCTTTAGGTACTGCTTGATGTTGCGGATTTTCGTGGTGTTCTCCTGCATACAGTCAAGCACAAAGCGGATATGTTCGCTGTTCAGCTTCATAAACTTTGACTTCACAAGCTCGGCGGGGTAATCGTCCCCGGCAATACGGATTTTCTTTCTTGCCGTACAGACGGTTTCAAGCATAAGGTCAACAATCTCATTCAGACGGTCGCGGTCAAGGCTTCTGTCCTGCAAGAGAATGTCATAGGCGATATTGTCTTTGATAATTTCCTCATACACTCGGTAAGCGTCGTTCCTTTCCGTTCTTTTCCGTTCCGGCGGCTGTGCCGCTTCGTCCTCGCCATAAGGCAAGGGATTTAGGGAATGGATAGGAATGGAATGGGTAATTGATAAATCCGTATTTGATTTTTCTTTTTTTGGTAAGTTAGTTCTTGATATATCTTTATTTAATTGCGTTGGATTTTCCGACGTCGGATTATCCGTTGTCGGGTTATCCGCTGTTGGATTTTCCAATACCGGGCAATCCAATTCCGGCGGCTGCGGCTGTTCGTAAATGGTGTACTCGATAGCGGTCATTTTGCCTTTCTCGTCGCGTCCCTGCCGCCTTGTGATATATCCGGCTTTTTCAAGCTCCCAAACGGCGGTACGGATAGCGTCGATACTTTCCCGGTTGATGTAGGACAGCCCCGAAAGGGTGTAGTCCCAATCCTCTGGCAAGGACAGCATTTGAGATAACAGCCCCTTTGCCTTTAAGGAAAGCTCCTTATTGCGTAAGTGGTGGTTGCTCATTACGGTGTAGCCTGTGTTGCGTTCCACACGGAAAACTGCCATAGCTTCATCACTCCTTT
>NZ_JADNHD010000036.1:0-2228 GCF_015553695.1 Ruminococcus sp. BSD2780120874_150323_B10 | reverse complement strand
GTTGCTTGCGCCTGTCCAAGCATATACATAAGGAGCTGAACCGTCAGCTGTCTTTACAACAAGACGAGATGTTGTTTTTACAGGAGCTGTTGAGCCGCCCTGTACTTTTTTCTTGAATGTTGCTTTTGACTCAGAAGAACCGATCTCGTTCTCTGCCTCAAGAGTAATTGTAATTGTATCGCCATCGTAAGCTGTGTTACCGATTGTGATTGTGTCGCCGTCTTTTACGATAAACTTGTTACCGCCGTCAACAGAGCACTTAGCCTGCTCGCACTTGTCAAGGCTTACTGTAACAGTCTGTGTACCTGTAAACTCTGCGTCACCCTTAACAGACATAAGTGGTCTGCCGTCAGGCTCTTCAACGAGGATTGTACCGTTCTTGCCGCTGTTGAATGTAACCTTACCGTTTGATACAACAGCAGATGACTGATCGTAAGCATTTACAAGATACTGACCGTCGCTCCAAGTGTCGCCAACGTTGATTGTAACATCAGTATTTGCATTAGCATAGATACAGCCGATTACCTTATCTGTAATGCCGTTCTTGTCGTAATCTCTTGCAAAAGCATAACCTGATGTTGATGCAAGGCTTGTGTTAGAGCCTGCACCTACAGAGATGTGGTTGTTACGGAATACACCGACTTTCTGCCAATGCTCAAGAACATTTGTATCCATTGAGTCCCAGTTCATATCACTTCTGAGTGAGTGACCTGCGCCGCCGTTACCGTCGTTAGGAACACCTGCTACCATTGGACGGTTTGTTTCGTCACCGTAGAATATCTGAATTCCGCCCGGGCATAAAAGAAGGCCTGAACCTGTACCTATAAGGTCGCCTCTTGCGAGAACAGAGTCGTGTGAAGATACATAAGAAAGAACATTGAAGCTGTCATCGTTATTGATAGCCTTTGCAAATCCATCATATGTGCCCTTAACTCTGCCTGCGCTTAAAAGTCCGCCACCCTGAGTTGAGAAGTTGATCATTGAATCAAATCCGCCCTGTGTGTAGTAGCCGTCCTTATTAACACCGTGATCCCAACATTCACCTGTCATCCAGAAATCTTCATCCCAGTCTGCACCCGGCTTGTCAGGGTTGTTTGCTCTCCACTCTTTAAGAGCGTCAACACAAGCATTCTTAAGGTTTTTCCAAGAAGCAAATTCAACGTGTTTTGCGGTATCGCAACGGAAACCGTCAACACCGTACTCTCTTACCCACTCTGAAAGCCAGCCTGCAAGGTAGTTGCTTACAGTCGCGCTTCTGCCTGTTTTGGTAAAGAAGTTATTAATCTTTGCTGTTTCAGAATCAAGTCTGCCCTCTCCGCTCCACTTTTTCTGGAGAATTTTTGGAAGACCTACTGTAGAAGCCTGCTCTGTTTTAAAGTCAGGAAGACCTGCAAGAGACATTGTGAGGTCACTGCCGCCACCTTCTGTATAACCTGCTACACCGCAACGAATCCAATCAGGACCCCACCAGTTAGCCCAGTCTTCTGCATTTGTATCGTAGTCGATAAAGCTGTGATATGTTTTGTTGTTTATATTCTGATGTGGATAGTATGCGTCTTCCCAGCCCGGTGCTACTGTGCCGTAACCATACTCTGCCATATCGTAAAGCGAGTTGTAACCTGAGTGGTTCATTACGATATCCATAATAACTCTGATGCCGTGCTCATGAGCTGTGTCAACAAGAGTTTCAAACTCCTCGGCAGTACCGAAGTTTGCATCTGTCTGTGTGTAGTCGAGAACATAGTAGCCGTGGTATGAATAGTGAGCGTAACTTGGATTACCGTCGCTGCCTACCACATAACCGTGTGTCTGCTCATACGGAGCGGAAATCCAGATTGCGTTTACACCGAGGTTATTGAAATAACCATCTTCGATAGACTGTGTAACACCGGCAAAGTCGCCGCCGTGGAAGGTAGCTCTATCATCAATGTTAGAAAGAACCTTACCGCTCTGGTCAAGACCTCTGTTGTATGAGTGGTCGTTTGATGTGTTTCCGTTTCTGAAACGGTCGGTTAAGAGAAAGTAAACCGATGCATTGTCCCAAGAAAAGTTATCTTTGCTCTTTGTTGTAGAAGCAGATACTTTTTCTGTAGTATCAACGGTAGCAGCACTTGCCACTGTTGAGAATGCAAAGGTTGTGCTTGACATAACGGTGCAAAGTGCAATTGCAACGCTTGTCGCTTTTAGCATTCCGTGCTTGTTCATTGGTTTGATTACTCCTTTCAAAA
>NZ_JADNHD010000035.1:0-4060 GCF_015553695.1 Ruminococcus sp. BSD2780120874_150323_B10 | reverse complement strand
CTTCCGGCACCGGGCAGGTGTCAGCCCCTATACTTCATCTTTCGATTTGGCAGAGACCTGTGTTTTTGCTAAACAGTCGCCTGGGCCTATTCTCTGCGGCTCTTTCGAGCACTCCTTATTCCGAAGTTACGGAGTCAATTTGCCGAGTTCCTTAACTACCCTTCTCCCGCTGGCCTTAGAATTCTCTTCCTGTCCACCTGTGTCGGTTTGCGGTACGGGCGTCTACTTCTATTCACAAAGCTTTTCTCGCCATACGCCACATTTACTTCCCTACTCTAATTTCAGTCCCTTGCGCCCGGGTCAACCATCGCCCAGGTTAAACGCTTTGTATGTGTCCCTTTGTTTAAATTGTAGACGGTAACGGAATATCAACCGTTTGTGCATCGGCTACGCCTTTCGGCCTGACCTTAGCTCCCGACTTACTTGGAGCGGACGAACCTTCCTCCAAAAACCTTAGACTTTCGGCCATTAAGATTCTCACTTAATTCTCGCTACTTATTCCGGCATTCTCACTTCTGTACAGTCCACCGCCGCTTTCGCTACGACTTCACTCCGTACAGAACGCTCTCCTACCATACCTTGCGGTATCCTAAGCTTCGGTGTATAGTTTAGCCCCGTTAAATTTTCGGCGCAGAATCACTCGACCAGTGAGCTATTACGCACTCTTTTAATGAGTGGCTGCTTCTAAGCCAACATCCTGGTTGTCTATGCAATTCCACATCCTTTTCCACTTAACTATACTTTGGGACCTTAGCTGTAGGTCTGGGCTGTTTCCCTTTTGACAATGAAACTTATCTCCCACTGTCTGACTCCTGGAAAACGATTATCTGGCATTCTTAGTTTGATAAGGTTCAGTAACCTCTCGGCCCCTAGCCAATTCAGTGCTTTACCTCCAGTAATCTATTCCAAGGCTAGCCCTAAAGCTATTTCGGAGAGAACCAGCTATCTCCGGGTTCGATTGGAATTTCTCCGCTACCCACACCTCATCCGCTACCATTTCAACGGGAGTCGGTTCGGCCCTCCATGAAGTTTTACCTGCACTTCAGCCTGGACATGGGTAGGTCACCCGGTTTCGGGTCGAATACAACTGACTTCATGCGCCCTTTTCAGACTCGCTCTCGCTACGGCTTCACACCTTAAGTGCTTAACCTTGCCAGTTACATTCACTCGCCGGACCATTCTACAAAAGGTACCCGATCGTTCGTTGATGAACTTTCGGTGCTTGTAAACACAAGGTTTCAGGTTCTCTTTCACTCCCCTTCCGGGGTGCTTTTCACCTTTCCTTCACAGTACTTCTTCTCTATCGGTCACCGAGTAGTATTTAGGCTTGGAGGATGGTCCCCCCGTATTCCCACCGGGTTTCACGTGTCCGGCGGTACTCTGGATACAGTCTGATGTCTTAACTTTTCGCCTACAGGATTTTCACCTTCTTTGATTGCCCTTCCCATGACATTCGGCTAAATCTCGACAATTCATTATACTGTCCGAACCCCTAACATATTACTACATTAGGTTTGGCCTCTTCCGCGTTCGCTCGCCACTACTTACGGAATCTCAGTTGATTTCTCTTCCTCGCCCTACTTAGATGTTTCAGTTCAGGCGGTTCCCCTCATATACCTATGTATTCAGTATATGATGATTAGACTTTCCTCTAATCGGATTGCTCCATTCGGAAATCTACGGATATAACGCTCACTTACAGCTCCCCGTAGCTTATCGCAGTTAGTCACGTCCTTCTTCGGCTCTCGGTGCCAAGGCATTCCCCTTGTGCTCTTTGTAGCTTGACCATATGAGATATCTTTTGGTTCTTCTTTGTAATGTAAATTACTCTTTTTTCGCAGTTTAATAAGCCATTAGTTTTTAACTAATCTTTTATTACCCTTTAAGCTAATTGTAGTATTTATTACCTTCGTTTAACGCTTTCTCTTATTTGAGTTTGTCAAGTTTCATTCTCTTCGCTATTCTTTAAAGGCTTCGAGATTCAACTCTTCTTGTTAAAACCTGTCAATAATTACTTTTCTCGCTTTATCTGCTATACTTTATTCAGTTTTCAAGGTACTTTCTTTGAGTACTTTCGTACTCTTGGTGGGCTTAAGTGGACTCGAACCACCGACCTCACGCTTATCAGGCGTGCGCTCTAACCGGCTGAGCTATAAGCCCATATTTCCGGCTTTTCGGTTATTCCCTCAAGCCTTTGGTGGAGATAAGCGGGATCGAACCGCTGACCCCCTGCTTGCAAAGCAGGTGCTCTCCCAGCTGAGCTATACCCCCGTATATCTCGGGCAGGACCCTGAAAATTAAACAACGATTAAATAAATTTTTCCGTAACTGACCTTGGATGTTATATCAGCTTGTTTCATCTGATAAATTCTCCATAGAAAGGAGGTGATCCAGCCGCACCTTCCGATACGGCTACCTTGTTACGACTTCACCCCAGTCGCCAATCCTACCTTCGGCAGCGTCCTCCTTGCGGTTAGACTACTGACTTCGGGTATTACCGGCTCCCATGGTGTGACGGGCGGTGTGTACAAGGCCCGGGAACGTATTCACCGCAGCATGCTGATCTGCGATTACTAGCAATTCCATCTTCATACAGGCGGGTTGCAGCCTGCAATCTGAACTGAGAACATTTTTAGGGGTTTGCTCCACATCGCTGTTTTGCTTCCCTCTGTTTATGTCCATTGTAGTACGTGTGTAGCCCAGGTCATAAGGGGCATGATGATTTGACGTCGTCCCCACCTTCCTCCGTTTTGTCAACGGCAGTCCTATTAGAGTGCTCTTGCGTAGCAACTAATAGCAAGGGTTGCGCTCGTTGCGGGACTTAACCCAACATCTCACGACACGAGCTGACGACAACCATGCACCACCTGTCTCTACTTTCCCCGAAGGGCACCTAACATATCTCTATCTCGTTAGTAGGATGTCAAGACCTGGTAAGGTTCTTCGCGTTGCTTCGAATTAAACCACATACTCCACTGCTTGTGCGGGCCCCCGTCAATTCCTTTGAGTTTCAACCTTGCGGCCGTACTCCCCAGGTGGATTACTTATTGTGTTAACTCCGGCACGGAAGGGGTCAGACCCCCCACACCTAGTAATCATCGTTTACAGCGTGGACTACCAGGGTATCTAATCCTGTTTGCTACCCACGCTTTCGTGCCTCAGCGTCAGTTAAAGCCCAGCAGGCCGCCTTCGCCACTGGTGTTCCTCCCCATCTCTACGCATTTCACCGCTACACGGGGAATTCCGCCTGCCTCTACTTCACTCAAGCTCTGCAGTTTCAAATGCAGGCTATGGGTTGAGCCCATAGATTTCACATCTGACTTGCAAAGCCGCCTACGCACCCTTTACACCCAGTAAATCCGGACAACGCTTGCTCCCTACGTATTACCGCGGCTGCTGGCACGTAGTTAGCCGGAGCTTATTCATTAAGTACCGTCACTTTCTTCGTCCTTAATAAAAGAAGTTTACAATCCGAAGACCTTCATCCTTCACGCGGCGTTGCTGCGTCAGGGTTTCCCCCATTGCGCAATATCCCCCACTGCTGCCTCCCGTAGGAGTCTGGGCCGTGTCTCAGTCCCAATGTGGCCGTTCAACCTCTCAGTCCGGCTACCGATCGCAGTCTTGGTGAGCCATTACCTCACCAACTAACTAATCGGACGCGAGTCCATCTCTAAGCGATAAATCTTTGATATATCTACCATGCGATAAATATATGTTATGCAGTATTAGCATTCTTTTCAGAATGTTATTCCCCTCTTAGAGGCAGGTTACTCACGCGTTACTCACCCGTCCGCCACTAAACTTAATCAAATTCATTCCGAAGAAATCTTTTAAAAAAGTTCCGTTCGACTTGCATGTGTTAGGCACGCCGCCAGCGTTCGTCCTGAGCCAGGATCAAACTCTCTAAAATTTGTATATTAAGCTTTCGCTTACTATCAATTTTAGAGCTTTAATCGCTCATTCCGAATACTAACGTATCCGTAATTTCTGATGCTTTGTTGTGTGCATCTCACTGTAAATCTTTGAGTATCCTCAAAGTATTACGGGTTCCTTTATCTTT
>NZ_JADNHD010000034.1:0-5450 GCF_015553695.1 Ruminococcus sp. BSD2780120874_150323_B10 | reverse complement strand
CTGATAAATTGTTATATCGGAAGATTTTTATGGGCGCTGCCCAAACCCGCAATTTTTGAAAAAATTGAGTAAACTTTTTTGTTCTTTTGCTGATAATTTAGCGTTAGCTAAATTTCAATGCCCGACCGACACTCCGCTAAACCAAAATTTATTAATGTTGCCCCAACATAAAAAACTCCCGCCCAAGCGAGAGTTTTTAACATTTTATTTATAAGATGTTGAAAGTGAAACTGTACCGTCTGATTTTCCGTTATTATCAATATGGGTTATAATCTTATTATTTTCAATAGTGCTTGCAGATTCCCATAAATAGCTTGTCTTTGCAGAACCTGTACCCGTTACTTCGTAAGTTACTACAATAAGGTCGCCGCCATTTGTGAAATCGTATCCGCTTGTAATGTCTGAACCGTTAAATTTAATTACACCGGCATTTTTGGCATTAACAATGCTGTTTGATTTAACAGGACTTTGGAGCTCGGCTTTTTTAACTTTAAGTTTTGAAGAATCGTAAGTTATAGTACCCTGGAAGTTTGCGAGTACCTTTGTGCTTTTAACTGTATAGGTAACTGTTACGGTATCGCCTTTTTTGTAATCGTGACCGTCAACAGAAAGTGTATCGGAAGATTTATTGCCCGAGTCATTCTTGCTTGTGTCATTTTTGCTTGTGTCATTTTTACTTGATGCATCGTTTTTGGAACTTTCTGACTTTGATTCGGCTTTTGAAGAATCGGAAGAACCGTTCGATTCGGATTTTTCGGAGGTTTGTGAAGAATTAGCAGTTGAATTTGAACTTGAGCTTTGAGTGCTGCTTTCTGTATTTAATTCGCTTTCTGATTTGTCGTTTGCAACAGTTGTGTTTTCAGCGGCAGAAGCAGTGCTTGTTACGGTCGCAGCGGTTGATGAACTCTCATCTTTATTACCGCAGCCTGTCATTACACTTGCAAATGATGTTGAAACGGCAAGTACGGCAATCAAAAGTGCAACAGAAAGCCTCTTTGCTTTATGCTTTGAATTATTCATAAAATCATTCCTTATCTAATGTTATTGTTCCTATTATAGCAAAATATATTATAAAAATAAAGCGTAATTATTTAAATAATAATTTGCAAAATTTGACATTGTAATTCAATTTTTTCTATGATATAATAGATATGTGAAAACTGAATGAATTTTTAGGAGTGTTTGAATTGAAATTAGCAAAAATTATTGCAGTAGGACTTTCTGCTGTAATGCTTAGTACAGGCTTTTCTGTATCTGCTCTTGCGGCACAGACAACCGAATCCACCGTTTCTACTCCGGGATTTAAGACATATGACGCATTATATGCTCACGCTGTTTTAAACTCTGAAGATACACAGGCTTGGCTGAGATGGCAAAGTGTACACGATGAGAACTTTAACGAAATAGACAGTAATAAAAAGTATTTCTTCCTGCCTTCTTCGGCAAACGGAGAAAAAGTTGATATTTACAACGCTTATTCATCACCGATTACAATAAACGGAGTTACTGTTGATTCACATAAGTCGGGTTCGGTACCGTACAATACAAATGTTGAGTATAAGGTAAATGCGGGCGGCAAAAACTTTACTTTGATTTTTATGAAATCAACCGCAGAGTCCGCCGTATATATCAATAATGACAATGCCGACGGTAACGGTACGGAGCTTATCACATACCTTAATCGTGATAAGAGTAATTCCGCAAGCGCAACAGCCGCAATTATCGATGCAGACGGCACAATTGAAACAGCCGATGTAAAGAAAATCAAGGGCAGAGGTAACTCAACCTGGGGCAAGGCTAAAAAGCCTTACAACATTACTTTCAAGGATAATGTAACAATCGGTTCGATGGACAAGTGCAAGAAATTTTCTATGCTTGCAAATTATCAGGATGATTCTCTTTCAAGAAACAGATTTTTGTATGACCTTTCAGATGCGGTAGATATGCCGTACGCTTCCGATTCACGCTATGTAGATTTTTACTCTGACGGCTATTATTGGGGTTCATATCAGATGTGTCAAAAGATTGATACAGGTAAGACAAATCTTTTAAGTGACATTGATGATAAAGGCTACCTTAACAAGGACGGCTCAATCAACGAAAACTTCCAATTTGTATGCGAGGTTGACGCAAGCGCTACTGATGATGATTATCACTTCACTTCATCAAGCGGTAATAAGATTACATTAAAAACTCCCGAGCTTGCACCGGGGGACAAAGGCTACAACGAAGTTAAGAATTATGTAAAAGAAAAGTTTGACGCTTTTTATAACGCAATCAAAAGCTCAAGTGCAAATCTTGCCGATTATGCTGATGTTGATTCTGTAACAAAGATTTATCTTATAAACGAACTCGGCAAAAACTGGGATTCGGGCGTATCAAGTCTTTACTTTACATATAAGCAGGACGAAAACGGCGATTGGAAATTCTACGGTTCTCCTGTATGGGATTACGATAACTCGCTCGGTAACGCAAAGGGCGTTGAATGGGATCTCGGAAATATAGGAGTAAATGACTATGAACAGTACAGCGGTTGGTGGTGCAAATACAAAGATAAAGGTAAAAACAGCAACAGCACAAACAATGTTATGAATCTTATTTCGAGAAATAAAAATGTTATTAAGGCTGCACCGCAGGTTTGGTTTGAGGACTTTGTTCCGGCTCTCAAAACATTTATGTCAAGCGGAGTAAGTGAGGGAGAAATTTATTCATCTGATGTTTATTATAACTACCTAAAGGGCAGTGCAGAGATGAACTACAAGAGCGGTTGGTTGCTCAATACAGGCAGCTGGATTGCAGACCACAGCAAACTCAATGTAGCTACCTTTGACTATTCCACAGGCAAATATACAGTAAGCAATACTGCTACAAAGTACAGCAACAATTTTGACGGAAAGTACAATTATTGTGCCGATTGGCTTACAAGTCGTGCGGCTTGGCTTAGCAACGAAATGTATGCTGACTACGAACCGTCAAATCCAAGAATTGAAAACGACCTTAACAATGACGGAATTTTAGATGTTCGTGATGCAACGGCTCTTCAGCTTTACATTGCAGAAAGTGCAACACTTGACATTGAAGGTGTAAAAATGGCTGATATAAACAAAGACGGAATTATTGATGTGAGAGATGTCACAGCTTTACAGCAGATAATTGCACAATAAAATTTAAATTTTTATACCGCTTGATTTCGGAAGATTTCAAGCGGTATTTTGATTTTTAAAAGTAATATTTCTATTATTTAATTATAAATTTACACAAAATTTATTGAAAAACTTACGGTAATGGTATATAATGTATTTGTGAAAATTTTGGGTATTATTGAGGATAGTATTTGATTTAATTATGGAGGTTATTATGAGGAAGACTAAAATTGTTTGCACAATTGGTCCTGCCTGCAACAATAAAGAAACCTTGCTTGAGATGATCAACGCAGGTATGAATGTTGCTCGTATTAATATGTCACACGGAGCATATGACGATTTGGAAAACACTTTTAATGTTCTCAAAGAAGCTATTGCCGAAAGCGGAAAAATTGTGTCAATTCTTCTTGATACAAAAGGTCCTGAAGTAAGAGTATGCACATTTGAAAACGGCAGTATAGAACTTATTGAAGGTCAGCTTTTCAGCCTTTGCAAGAATAAAGAAGTCGGTGACGAAACAGGCGTGGCAATTTCTTTCCCTAAGCTTATTGATTTGTTCAATGCCGACGGCAAAGCGGCAATAGGCAGAGAATTATTATTAGATGACGGTCTTATCTCAATAGTTGTTGACAGTATGACTCCTAATGAAATCATTTGCAAAGTAGTTAAGGGCGGTACACTTAAGAACAGAAAGAGTATTAATATTCCCGGTTATCATATAAATATGCCTTATGTCAGTGCACAGGACAGAAAAGATATTGAATTTGGTCTTACTCATGGCGCAAATGTAGTTGCTGCATCGTTTGTGCGTACACACGAAGATGTAGCTACATTAAGAGATTTTATCGACAGCCTTGGATTTGAATATGTTGAAATCATCGCAAAGATTGAAAATCAGAGCGGTGTTGACGATATGGACGCCATTATAGATTGCGCTGACGGCATTATGGTTGCCAGAGGTGATATGGGCGTTGAAATTCCGTTTATCAAACTTCCTGAAATTCAGAAAACCCTTATCAGAAAGTGCGTAGCAAGAGGTAAATATGTAATTACCGCTACTCAAATGCTTGAGAGTATGACTTCTTCACCTCGTCCTACAAGAGCTGAAATCAGCGATGTTGCCAATGCTGTATATGACGGTACAAGCGCAGTTATGCTTTCGGGTGAGTCTGCCGCAGGTAAGTACCCTGTTGAAAGTGTTGAGGCTCTTGATGCTATATGCTTTGAGGCAGAGCAGAACGGTGAGTTTACAGCTCTTAAAGACTATATCGAACATCACAGTATTCAGGACAGCAACCCAATCAGAGGCAGTATTTGCCGTGCGGCAAGAGATATTGCTCATCAGGTTGGCGCAAGAGCTATTATTGTTGAGAGTGCTACAGGTAAAGTTGCAAGAGCTATGGTACATTTCCGCCCGAATGTTCCGATAATTGCAGTTGTTACCTCTTCGCTTGTTTGTAAAAAACTTTGCCTTAATTGGGGTATTACAGCACTTATCGGTGAAGAAAAGAAAACTTCCGATGCCATTACAAAGCAGGCAATGGAAAAGGCTTTAAGTACGGGCTACTTTAAAAAGGGCGATATTGTAGTTGTAATTTCTTCAAACAGAACTGCACCTACTTCAAGCACAGACTCTCTTAATGTAAGGATTTTATAATATGAATAACAATAACATTATACTTATAGGAATGCCAGGTTCGGGTAAGAGTACACTTGGTGTTCTGCTTGCAAAATACAGCGGATATTCTTTTGTGGATTTAGACTTGATTATTACTAAGAAAACAGGCAAAAAACTGCAAAAGATACTTGATCAGGACGGCTATGATGCTTTCTTGAAAATTGAAAATCAAGTAGGCAAAGAGCTTGACTGCGAGAAAACAGTTGTGGCAACAGGCGGCTCAATGGTACTTAGCGCAGAAGGTATGGAACATTTGAAGAAAATCGGTACGGTTGTGTATATTAATGTGCCGATTGATGAAATCATACGCAGAGTTACAAATGTAGCGACAAGGGGAATTGCTTTTAAAGACGGCGAAACTCTTAACGATGTTTTTAAAGAGAGAACACCTCTTTATGAAAAATATGCAGATGTAACCGTTGATTTTGAGAATGCGTCAAATCTTGAAGAAACCGTCGATAAAATTATGGAAAAATTAAATCTTCATAAGTAATAATTTAAGCACCGATTTGAATGACCCGACCCCCAAAAGTTAGACCTAAAAAATCTAACTTTGGAGGTCGGTATTTTTATGTCAAAATACAGTTATGAATTCAAGAAGAAGGTAGTAATGGACTACATAAATGGAA
>NZ_JADNHD010000033.1:0-5779 GCF_015553695.1 Ruminococcus sp. BSD2780120874_150323_B10 | reverse complement strand
ATTGCATAAACGGAAAGTATTTGTGGGCTTTGCCCACACCCACGACCTTTGAAAAGGTCGACCAAACTTTTATAATTACTTGCCGAAACAATTTGCTAAACCATAATTTAGACTTCTGAATTATAAACAAAAAACACCCTCTGATTTCTCAGAGGGTGAAAAAAACTAAGTTTTATTAATGCTTATAAAAGATTATTTAACCTTCTTGCGGGTAAAGTAAACTACACCGGTAGCTGATACAAGTACAAGGAGGATAACTGCTGCCATAGAAGCATTACCTGTCTTAACTGTACCATTGTTGTTATTGGCTGTATTGTTGCCATTGTTACCGTTGTTAGCTGTATCGGCTGTACCCGGCTTAACTGTTGCGCCTGTTGAAGATGTTGCATCTTCTGTTGCAGGAGCAAGAGTTGTATTAGGTGTTGTTGTATTCTGTGCAATTGTTGTTGCCGGAACTGTTGTTGTCGGAACTGTTGATGCCGGAACAGTTGTTGTCGGAACTGTTGATGTCGGAACTGTTGATGTCGGAACTGTTGATGGTGCTTGAGAAGCTTCTGTTACAGTTACTGTAGCAACTGCGCCAAGCTTTGTAGCATAGTTGAAGTTTGAAAGGTCAATTCTGAGTGTTACATCAGCAAATTCATATGGTACATTTACAGTGAGGTTCTGACCGTTGTATACAGCGTCAAATGCAACGCCGGATTCAGGTGTGAAGCCCTCTTCTGCACCGCCCCAGCTGTCAGCCCACTTGCCGTTAGCTGCGAACTTAACCTGGTAGTTGTCAAACTCAGGTACATTGTGATATGTAATCTCATAAACCTTATCTGCAACCTGCTCCATCTCATTAGCTGTTGGATCCCAAGCTACGCCGTTTAACCATGATTCATCATCAGGGTCACCGTTACCAACAGCATGCATGCTTTTGATTTCAATATCAGAAACGATCTGAACACCGTCACCTGAAACAGTGATTTTGCGTGTATTGCTGTCATATGTAACTGTTACATCACAAGCGGCAAGAACATTAAAGGTTATATTGTTGTCTCCGCCGTTATCACCGATCCAATTCTGACCGCCATCAGCTGTATTTTCTACAACCTTAATCTGAAGTGAATCAGCAATCTGAACATCGGTAAATACCTTAGTGTATGTACCGTCGCCGTTATCTGTCATAACATTTTCAGGAGCTTCTTCCGGGCTACCCTTCCATAAAACACCGCAAAGTTCTTCTGAACCTGCTACAACATATGTTGAACCTGCAGGAGCAGGAGCTGTTGTTGGTTCAGCTGTTGTTGGAACAACAGGTGTAACTTTACCTGCCTGAATTTCAGTTTCAACTGAATATTTTGTTGATGTTTCAGCAAGAACGCCATCTCTTACAAGACCCTCTTCCTGAGCCTCGTCTGTTACGCCCTCAGCGTTTGCAAGTGAGAGTGTAAGGTTATCAACTGTGAGGTTTACATCTGTTTCGCCAAGACCAAGTTTCTTGAATACAACTGAAACAAATGGTGTCTTCTGGTTGAAATTGTAAAGCTCAAGGCTTGACATATTACCATAAACCTTGCCTGCTGTTGCAGAGTTTACTACTACACCGTTTGTGTAAGGAGTCATAACACTGTCAAGAGCGAGCATTGTTGGGTCATAAGTAAGGTTGAAGTCTGCGTTAAGAACATTCTTCTCTGACTCAAAGTAATAAGTTACTGTTACATACTCTTCGTCACCTGCAACAACATTAGATGATGCAGGGAATAAGTTAGAAGTAGCATTTACAGTAAGAGCACCAGCAGGAACTTCTTCTGTAGTTTCAGGAACTGTTGTTTCCGGAACTGTAGTTTCAGGAACTGTTGTTTCTGGAACTGTTGTTTCAGGAACTGTTGTTTCAGGAGCTTCTGTTGACTCTGTCGATGGAACAAATGTTGACTCTGTGAGTTTTGTTTCAGCAGAAACAATATATGAAGGATCTACTATTTTATACTCCAGTACGAATGATACCATTGTATCAGGATCAACTCTCATTGTATTAAAGTCCATTTCGCCCTTTGTAAGAACTCTTACATTAAGGTTTACATTTGTTTCAACATTTTCAGGATTACCCTTTACATCTAAAACAATCTTAATAAACGGAACCTTTGCATCAATTGTGTAAAGGCCAAGGTCAGAAGAGTTGGCGTTTACCTTGCCGGGGATACTTGTGTTGATTACAGAACTGCTTGTAATCTGTGGCATAATACCAAGTTTCTTACCTGTTGAATCAAGGTTGTTCTTGTTGTTTACCTCAAATATGTTACTGTCATATGTGAAGTACCATTCGAGGTTTACAAGGTCACAATTTGTACCAAGATAGTAGCATACTGTTACCTGCTTTGTTTCGCTGTTGTATTCTGCTTTTGCTGTTGAGAATACATTAGATGTTGCATTTACTGTAAGAGGTGCTTTCTCCGGAGCAGCTGTTGCCTGTGTAGCAGGAGCAGTTGTTGCTTCTGTTGTAGCAATTTCTGTTGTTTCAGCAGGAGTTGACACTTCAGTTACTGTAACGGTTGCCTTAGCACCGGCCTTTGTAGCATAGTCGAAGTTTGTAAGGTCGAGCTTGAGTGTTACATCAGCAAATTCATAAGGAACATTAACGGTAAGGTTCTCTCCGTTATATGCTGCGTCAAACTCTACGCCTGATTCAGGTGTGAAGTTTTCCGCTGCACTGCCCCAACTGTCAGTCCATCCGCCGTTAGCGGCAAACTTAACCTGATAGTTGTCGAACTTAGATACATTCTTGAATGTAATCTCATAAACTTTTTCTGAAACTTCTGTCATAGGGTTAGCTGCAGGATCCCAAGCTACACCGTTTAACCAAGCTGCATCTTCAGGATCGCCGTTACCAACAGCATTGATGCTCTTGATATCGAGATTTGTTACAAACTGAACGCCGTCGCCTGTAACAGTGATTTCTTTAGTAGAAGAATCAAATTTTACTGTTACATCACTTGCAACAGTTACATTAAATGTAATGTTATTGCCTGTTGCGTCGCCAATCCAGTTCTGTGAACCGTCAGCACCATTTTCTACAACCTTAAGTGTAAGACCTGATGCCGGCTGAACATTGGTAAATACTTTTGTGTAAGTACCGTCGCCATTGTCTGTCATAACATTTGCAGGAGCTTCTTCTGGGCTGCCCTTCCATAAAACGCCGCAAAGTTCTTCTGCGCCGGCAACTACATATGTTGTATCTGCAGCAGAAACTGAAATTGCTGCAAATGACAATGAAGTTACCATAAGCATCAGAGAGACAACAAGGCTTAATGCTTTTTTGAACATTTTCTTTTTCCTCCTTTAATAATAATGCTTCTATAAGCTATACTATTATATAATATAAACTCCCCAAAAGTCAAATGATTTTGACACTTTGGAGAGTTATTTTTATAAATTTGTGTTATTTTGGTTAATTGCACAAAAACAAGATTGTTTTTTCGGTCATTCGTAACCATTAATATTATGAAATTGCCAGTTCCAAGAGTCACGGCACATATCTTCAAGATTTTTTTCGGCTTTCCAACCGAGAATTTCATATGCTTTTGTCGGATCGGCGTAACATTCTGCTATATCGCCCGCTCTTCTCGGCTTTATATCATAAGGAATTTCAATATTATTAACCTTGCTGAATGCCTTAACAATATCAAGCACGCTGTAGCCTGTACCTGTGCCAAGGTTAAATATCTCTGTGCCCTTGTGCTGTTCGGCATAATCAATAGCTTTTACATGACCTTTTGCAAGATCCACAACATGGATATAATCTCTTACACCTGTGCCGTCATGTGTAGGATAGTCATTACCAAACACACCGAGTCTTTTAAGTCTGCCTGCAGCAACCTGTGTAATATAAGGCATAAGGTTGTTTGGAATACCGTTAGGATTTTCGCCGATTCTACCGCTTTCGTGAGCACCGATCGGATTGAAATATCTTAAAAGAACTACGGAAAGGTTGCTGTCAGCCTTTGCTGCGTCTGTAAGAATCTGCTCATTCATAAGCTTTGTCCAACCGTAAGGGTTTGTACAGCCTGTAGGCATTGTTTCAACAAGCGGAACACTCTTTGGAATACCATATACAGTAGCGGATGAGCTGAATACAAAGTTTGCTACTGAATATTTCTTCATAACCTCAAGCAAAGCAAGCGTTGAATCAAGATTGTTTCTGTAGTAAGCTACAGGAATTTCGCAGCTCTCGCCTACTGCCTTAAGACCTGCAAAGTGAATTACTGCATCAATTTTATTTTCGGCAAAAAGTTTGTCCAAAGCCTCAACATCGCAAACATCAATGTTGTAAAGCGGAATTTTTTTGCCTGTAATCTCCTCTACCCTCTCAATAGCTTTTGGAGAACTGTTTGAAAAATTATCCGCAACTACTACAGTATGGCCTGCATTTATAAGTTCAATACAAGTATGTGTACCAATGTAGCCTGCGCCACCGGTCAGCAAAACATTCATAGTGATTTCCTTTCTATGTATAATGTATATTCGTCAGCACTTTTCAGGTTCAGGATACTCAACACCGAATGTTTCGGCTGTCACCTTTTTCATAACCTGTGCGTCAAGAGGTTTATCTGCAAAGTCAGTATCGCACTCGGCAATCCGGTTTACAACATCCATACCCTCAATTACTTTACCGAATGCTGCATACTGTCCGTCAAGATGAGGAGCATTTTTATGCATAATAAAGAACTGTGAACCTGCAGAGTCAGGCATCATTGAACGAGCCATAGAAAGTACGCCCTCTGTGTGCTTGAGGTTATTTTCAAAGCCGTTAACAGCAAATTCGCCTTTAATTGAGTAACCGGGGCCACCCATACCTGTTCCATCAGGACAACCGCCCTGAATCATAAAACCGTAAATAACTCTGTGAAAAGTAAGTCCGTCATAATAGCCATTATTTACAAGGCTAAGAAAATTATTAACTGTATTTGGCGCAATTTCGGGATAAAGCTCGGCTTTAATAACAGAGCCGTTCTCCATCTCAATAGTAACTACAGGATTTTGTGACATAAAAATCGTCCTTTCATTTTATATTACAAATAAATTTATATACTGGCCTTTGCCTTACATTTTACGCTAAATCACCAAAAATATCAAGTGAATTTTTATACTTAAAAATATTTAATAATAAAATTTAATAACTTTACTTTTTAATAAAAATATGATACAATAAATAAAATAGTTATATAATCTTTTTGTAATATTTTATTAATTTTATGTATTAAGGGATTGAACATTAATATTATCATTGTTCAAGGAGTGTTTTTATTGTCATTATCAGTCCACAAGTCAGCCGAAGATTACCTCGAGGCTATACTTTTAATTAAACAAAAAAGAGGATGCGTTCGTTCTATCGACATAGTAAATCTTCTCGGTTTTTCAAAGCCAAGCGTAAGCGTTGCCATGAAAAAGCTAAGAGAAAACGATTACATTCTTATGGACAGCGAGGGTTATATCACCCTTACCGAAAGCGGAATGAATATTGCGCAGAAAATTCTTGAAAAGCATAATTATATAGCCGAACTTTTAATTTCTCTCGGTGTAAGCGAAGAAACCGCTTATGAAGATTCATGTAAAATCGAGCACGATATAAGCGAAGAGAGTTTTATGGCATTAAAAAAGCTATCGGGAATTTTAGCCGATAAAACAAATAACTGATAAAATAAACAGCAGTCATTATTATGTGGTGACCCCCAAAAGTTAGATTTGAAAGCGTAGTGGCTTTTAGCTGCTACGCTTTTGTTATGCAACTAAGGCA
>NZ_JADNHD010000032.1:0-9976 GCF_015553695.1 Ruminococcus sp. BSD2780120874_150323_B10 | reverse complement strand
TGTTGGCATCTCCCTATCTTTCCGGGCCGTCACCAGCCAAGTATTTTCGGCACCACTGAGCTTAACTTCTGTGTTCGGTATGGGAACAGGTGGACCCTCAGCGTCATTAACACCAACTGTTTAATTGTGTTCTCTCTTGAGAACAGTATTGATTATATCACTGTGCGTTCACTTTGTCAACACTTTTTTACAATTTTTTTACAAACACAAAACATATCAATTAAAGGCAATTATTGACAATTAAATAATTCAGTTTGAGTTATTTTTACCGTCAGAAAGCTTTTATTATAAAAACAAATTTTGCCTAATCTATCTTAAATTTGAGAAGTGACAACTTATTTACAACAATATTACTCCGAAAAGATTGTTTATTGTCAAAGCTTGTGGTATAATTTGTACATATGTTTACTTGAAACGGAGAATTGCGATGAAGAGAAATATTGCAATAAAAATCACCGCTTTTTTGCTTTCCGCAATGAGCGCTATAACTTTGATTTCAGGCTGTGGCAAAAAAAATGACATTGCCGATGATTTTAGGGAAAACAGCACTGCAACAGTATCAAGAGCGTCAAGGGACAGTTGCGTTATTCAAAATTTCGATATAATATATCAGGAGCCTGAACTTCCTACGGGCTGTGAAGTAACTGCCCTTACAATGGCTATGAACTACAGCGGCTGCAATGTTGACAAATACACTATGGCTACCGAATACCTCCCCTGCACGCCTTACGACATTGAGTACGGCGAGGACGGAAACCTTTACGGCTCAAGTCCCGAACAATACTTTATCGGCGACCCTACAAGCGTTTACGGCTATGTCTGCGGCACAACTCCTATTGTAACGGCGGCAAATAACTATTTTAAATACACGGGCAGCAAACTGAAAGCCATAGACATTACAGGTTCTACCCCTCAGGAACTGTACGAACTTGTCGATAAAGGCTACCCGATTGTGGTATGGGTTACTATAGGTATGGTTGAACGCAGTGACATTGAATCCTGGACAGGAACAGACGGCAAACAATACGATTGGTGTATGGACGACCATGCAGCCGATTTGATTGGCTACAGTGCCGACACGGTAACCATAGCAGACCCTATTAACGGACTTGTTGAATATCCGAAAGAAAATTTTGAATCTGTCTTTACATCAAGAAATAATAAATGCGTTGTACTGAAAAACGGATGAGATTATTTTAATACTACGAAGTATTAAATACTGTGTTTATAATAAATATTTGCAAAGGAACGGTGGCGGCTGTTTCAGCTCCCTTGCGAAAGGGGGTGTATTCCAATGGCATAGATTACATACTTGTTTGTTCTCGCAATTGTTTTACACCGCCGAACTTGAAAATGTATATTACAGTGAAAAATCGGATTGCTTTATCGTTGCAGACATTGAAAACAACAATGTATATTTGCACAGTGTGCTTTACAAAAATTACATTCCGCTATTTTTAAAAACTTACACACTTTTCTTGACAAAGCCAAATAGTTTGGCAAGTTTCAAATTTGATTTTTAAAATAGTAATTTGCTAAACAATATTTACATTATTATTTTTCCCCGCAAATTTTTTCAAGACCTGCTTTGTCGAGTATTTTTATTCCTCTGTAATGTGTGGCAAGTATGCCTTGCGACGATAATCTGCTTAGTGTTTTGGTTACCGTAATTCGTGACACGCCTACCGTCAATGCAATTTCCTCGTGTGTGAGCGATACTTTGCCGTCAACCATATCGTCAAGCAAAAGTTTTGCTATTCGTGCGTCTGCCTGCATAAATGTCATTGAGTCAAGCTGGGTGGTAAGCAGTCTTATTCTTGTGGCGAGAATTTCAAGCAGTTCAAATGCAATCGGAGGATTTTTTTGAATAAGGTCGAGGAGAATTTTTTTATCAATAATGGTCAGCTCGCTTGCAGTTACGGCTTTTGCGGAGCTTACCCTCGGTTTGTGGTCAAAAAATGCACCTTCGCCTATAAGTTCACCTTTTGAGGCAGTGTTCAGAGTTTTTTCCATTCCGTCGGGAGAAATCATAAATACAGTTGCTTTGCCTTTCTTTATATAGTAAAAGCTGTCTGCAATATCGCCTTGGTGATAGATTATTTCGCCTTTTGCAAAAGATTTGGTGTACGGCAAACTGTCAAACAGAGTTTTCATATCGTAGTGTATGTTGTAAAGTTGTGTGGGAGGAGTGTTGAGATTTTTTTCCATAGTTTCACCTCGGTTGTCGATTGGTAAATGCGGTTTATAAAACTTTTGCCGAGCAATTATAAAAGTGTGGTCAACCTTTTTAACGGCTTGACCTAAATTCTTAAGTTATTTGGCTAAAATTGAGCGATAAACCATATTTTAGCGACAAAGTTCTTATTTTGCTTTAATTGTAGCATACTTTACAATCTTTTTGCAAGCGGTATGTAATAATGATATTAGAAAAAATATAAGGAGTGATATTTATGGGTATGACTATGTCACAGAAAATTCTTGCGGCTCACGCAGGTCTTTCAGAGGTTAAGGCAGGTCAGCTTATTGAGGCTAAACTCGATATGGTACTCGGTAACGATGTAACATCACCTGTTGCAATCAATGTTTTTGAACAGAACGGTGCAACAGCAGTATTTGATAACACTAAAATTGCTATGATTATGGACCACTTTACTCCTAATAAGGATATTAAAGCGGCTACTCAGGTTAAGCAGGTAAGAACTTTTGCAGATAAATATGACATCAAAAACTACAGAGATGTAGGTCAGATGGGTATTGAGCACGCACTTTTGCCTGAACAGGGTCTTGTCGGACCGGGCTGCTTGTGCATCGGTGCAGACTCTCACACCTGTACATACGGTGCCCTCGGTGCATTTTCGACAGGTGTCGGCTCAACAGATATGGCCGCAGGTATGATTAGCGGTAAGGCATGGTTCAAAGTTCCTGCCGCTATTAAATTTAATCTTGTCGGCAAGCCACAGGGATTTGTAAGCGGCAAAGATGTTATCCTCCACATTATCGGTATGATAGGTGTTGACGGTGCGCTTTACAAATCAATGGAATTTACAGGCGAGGGCGTGCAATATCTCAACATTGATGACAGACTTTGCATTGCAAATATGGCTATTGAGGCAGGCGCTAAAAACGGTATTTTCCCTGTTGACGATGTAACCCGTGAATACTGCAACGGCAGATATCAGGGTACACCTGTTGAATATACAGCAGATGAGGACGCTGTGTACGACGAGGAATACACAATTGACCTTAGTGAAATCCGCCCGACAGTTGCTTTCCCGCATCTTCCGGAAAACACAAGAACAGTTGACGAAATCGGCGAAACAGAGGTTAAGATTGACCAGTGCATTATCGGTTCCTGCACAAACGGCAGAATTACCGACCTTAGAGCTGCCGCAGAGGTATTCAAGGGCAGAAAGATAGCAAAGAATGTAAGATGCATTATCTTCCCGGGTACACAGGCAATCTGGTTACAGGCTATGCACGAGGGACTTTTTGATATATTTATTGAGGCAGGCGCAGTAGTTTCTACTCCGACTTGCGGCCCTTGTCTTGGCGGACATATGGGTATTCTTGCCGCAGGCGAAAAAGCTATTTCAACAACAAACCGTAACTTTGTAGGCAGAATGGGTCATGTTGACAGTGAGGTTTACCTCGCAAGCCCGGCTGTAGCTGCCGCAAGTGCTGTTAAGGGTTACATTACAGACCCTGCAAAGCTTTGATTTTTTGAAAGGTAGGTACTGATTATGAACGCTAAGGGTACAGTCCACAAGTTTGGCGACAATGTAGATACAGATGTAATTATTCCTGCTCGTTACCTCAACACAGCATCTCACAAAGAGCTTGCCGCTCACTGTATGGAGGATATTGACGCAGAATTTGTAAATAAGGTTCACGAGGGTGACATTATGGTTGCCGAAAAGAACTTCGGCTGCGGTTCTTCAAGAGAACACGCACCGATTGCAATTAAAGCAAGCGGTATTTCCTGCGTAATTGCTTCGACTTTTGCAAGAATTTTCTACCGCAACTCAATTAATATCGGTCTTCCGATTCTTGAGTGTGACGAGGCAGCAAAGGAAATCAAAGAGGGCGATGTTGTTTCCGTAAACTTTGATACAGGTGTTATCACAGACGAAACAACAGGCAAGACTTATCAGGCAGAGCCTTTCCCGGAGTTTATTCAGAACATTATTAAAAAAGGCGGACTTATTAAGTCTATTATGTAATTTATGGGCAACGAAGGCAAAACTTTGCCGCTTTTTTGCAAAATTAAAGGTTCTGTCCTAAATGTTGGAGTAGTATTAATAAATTATTTAGATAAAGCTATGCGCTAAACCATAATTTCCAAAACTTTTGACAAAGAACCTTTTTATCGGAAATTAAAAAAGCTATACATTAACAAGATTGGTGAATTATGGTAAACGAAATTTTTGAAAAACTTTCCGCATTGCCGCAGGTAGAGGCTATTGCTCTCGGCGGTTCCCGTGCAAACGGTGTTTTTGACGAAAAATCAGATTATGATGTTTATGTGTATGTTACAGATAACATCGACAACGGTGTAAGAGAAAATATCCTTGCGCCTTACTGTTCGCAAATGGAAATCGGCAATCATTATTGGGAGTTTGAAGACAATATTATACTCAAAGACGGTGTTCCTATGGACATTATATACCGTCCTATGGATAAATTCGATAAATTTATAAGCTATACTGTTTTTGAACATCACGCAAACCACGGTTATACAACTTGTTTTTGGCATAACATTATTACATCGCAGATCGTGTATGACCCAAGCGGTAAATATGCGGAGATTAAAAAGAAGTTTACCGTTCCGTATCCCGAAGAACTCCGTCAAAATATTATAGATTTAAATATGAAGATGCTTTCGGGTATTTTGCCGTCATTTGACAAGCAGATAAAAAAAGCGATTGACAGAAACGATTTTGTAAGTGTAAATCACAGAACAGCCGCTTTTGTTGCAAGCTATTTTGATGTTATTTTTGCAGTGAACAGACTTACCCACCCGGGAGAAAAAAGACTTGTTCAAATTTGCAAGGAGCGCTGTGAAATTTTACCAAAGGATTTTGAAGAAAATCTTGACAAATTGCTTAAGGAAAAACCGACTGAAAAAATTATGGAAGTTATTGCCGATATGGTGAAAAACCTTAAAGAGATAATTTAGATTTAAATTTATTTTTATTTAGTTATAGTTGCCGCAACATTTAAACAAACAGCTTTGTTTTCGCTTATGCCGATTCAAAGCTGTTTTTATTTATTTCAAACCGTTGCCAAATAACCTAATCTTGTAAATGTAATTTATAGATGTTATAATTATCATATAAATAAAACGGAGATGAAACGGAGATGAAGGTTTGAAAACAGCAGTAATCACAGGAGCGTCGGGCGGTATCGGCTCGGCAACGGCGCTTGCTTTTGCAAAGGACGGATACAATGTTGTTTTGCAGTATAACAATTCACAAGACAAGGCGCTTGCGCTTGCAAAAAAGATAGAGAACGAAACTAACTCGACTGCATTACCTGTTAAAGCGGATGTTTCATCTTCGCAAGAAGTTACTTTCCTTTTTGACGAAGTTGAAAATCGGTTCGGCAATGTTGATGTGCTTGTGAATAACGCAGGAATAGCACAGCAAAAACTTTTTACGGATATAACGGATGAGGATTGGAGAAGAATGACAGGCACTAACCTTGACGGCGTTTTTTATTGCTCAAGAGAGGTACTGAAACGCTTTATGATAAAAAATCACAGCGGGGTTATACTAAATGTCAGTTCAATGTGGGGGCAGGTAGGTGCGTCCTGCGAGGTGCATTACAGCGCCGCAAAGGCAGGCGTAATCGGACTTACAAAGGCGCTTGCAAAGGAAGTCGGACTTTCAGGTATTCGTGTCAATTGCATTGCACCCGGAGTTGTGATGACCGATATGATGAAATCGTTTGACGAGCAGACTGTGAATGAATTAAAAGATGAAACTCCGCTCAATATGCTCGGCGAACCTGATGATATAGCGCAGACCGCATTGTTTTTGTGCTCGGATAAGGCAAAGTTTATTACAGGACAAGTCCTCGGTGTAAACGGCGGATTTGTGATATAAATTCAGATTAACAAAGAAAATATAAAAATCGGTTTTTTATACTCTGTTTTATGATTAAGGTTTGTTTATTACGGAATTTTTAATCAATCTTTTAACGCTATTATAATAAAATGTTGAAAACTTCGTTCAAAGGAGAATATCAATGAATCCCAAAATGGCAATACTCCGCAAAAGAGCTATGGCACTGCCTCTTTTGCCCGGGGTATATATTATGCATTCCGCTGACGGTGAAATTATTTACATCGGAAAGGCAAAGGCTTTGAGAAACCGTGTCAGCCAATACTTTGGTTCTCAAAACAACCACGCAGAAAAAGTGCGCCGTATGGTTGACAATGTTGACCACTTTGAATACATTATCACAGACAGCGAGTTTGAGGCGCTCATTCTTGAGTGCAGTCTGATTAAACAGCACACCCCAAAATATAATATTCTCCTTAAAGACGATAAGGGCTACAGTTACATCAAGGTCAGCGGCGACAAATGGCGCAAAATTTCTTATGTTCTCCAGAAAAATGACGATAATGCCGAATATATCGGACCGTACAAAAGCAGTTACTATGTAAAGAGCGCAGTTGAGGAGGCTAACAAAATTTTTATGCTCCCAACCTGCAATCGCAAGTTTCCGCAGGATTTTGGCAAGGGCAGACCGTGTCTTAACTATCATATCAAACTTTGTTCCGCTCCGTGTACGGGAAAGGTGAAATTTGCCGATTATAACGAAAGCGTAGAACAGGCGCTTGCGTTTTTAAAGGGAGGTTCGTCAAATTCGGTTAAAGACCTCACTAAGAAAATGGAGGAGGCGGCAGAAAATCTTGAATTTGAAAGAGCCGCAAGAATCCGTGATAAAATCAGCTCAATTAAAAAAATGGGGGACAAGCAAAAGGTTGTTGCAAACAAGGTTCTTGACGAAGATGTTATCGGCAGTTTTTCGGACGGAAAAAAGACCTGTTATCAGGTATTTCGCTTTGAGGGCGGCAGGCTTTTTGACAGAGAAAGTTTTGTTTTTGATTCGGGCGACAGTGACAGTGAAACCGAGGAATTTATCTTGCGCTACTATACTATTCGTGACGATATACCGAAAAATATTGCCATTGACAAAGATTTTGACGGTTTGACAGCAATGCAGGATTGGCTGAGCGAAAAGCGTGGCAGTAAGGTGTATGTTACAGTTCCGCAAAGGGGTGAGCAGGCACAGCTTATGGCAATGTGCCGTTCAAACGCCGCCGAAGAACTTGCACAGCGCAAGGGTGCGACAGTCAAGGAATACAGTGTGCTTGAAGAGCTTAAGGAATTGCTCGGACTTGAAAAAATACCGCAATACATTGAAAGCTACGATATTTCAAACCTTGCCGGTACGGAAAATGTTGCGGGTATGATTGTTTATAAAAACGGCAAGCCGTACAAGTGCGCCTATAAAAAATTTAAGATAAAGGGTTTTGAGGGACAGGACGACTACGCATCTATGGCGGAGGTTATCGGCAGACGATTTGACGAATACTATAAAGCTGAAAAGGCAGACGAGGGCTTCGGAAAACTGCCCGACCTGATTTTGCTTGACGGCGGTAAAGGTCAGGTTGCGGTAGTAAAAAAAGTTTTGCGGGAAATGAATATTGATGTGCCGCTTTTCGGCTTGGTTAAAGATGACAAACACCGTACAAGGGCGGTTACGGGTGACGGCGGAGAAATTTCTGTCAGCTCACGCAGGGCACTGTTTACTTTCCTTAGCAAAATGCAGGACGAAGTGCACCGCTTTGCAATCGGCTATCACCACAGCAGGCGAAGTAAAAATACTTTTAAAAGCTCGCTTACCGATATTGACGGCATAGGGGAGAAGAGAGCAAGGGCAATGCTTAAGTATTTCAGGACGATTGACAATATTTCAAAGGCAGATCTTGAAGAGCTTGAGGGATGTCCGCAAATGACAAAAAATGCGGCAATAGCAGTGTACAGATACTTTCATTCAAATGAAAAAACGACAGAAAATTGAATTAATAAAAATGTTGTAATTTTTGTAATAATATGTTATAATTATGTAATATTGAAGAAAATACATTCGTAATAAGTGCTTTTATGCTTTATACGAAAAAAAGGAAGATGTTATGAGGGTAATAACAGGAACGGCAAAAGGCAGGCGACTTGAAACCCTTGAGGGAGAAGATGTAAGACCTACCACCGAAAGAATAAAAGAGGCCGTATTTTCAATTATACAGTTTGAAATTATGGGGCATACATTTCTCGACCTTTTTGCAGGCTCGGGACAGATGGGTATTGAGGCAATAAGCAGAGGCGCAAGCTCGGCGTATTTTGTTGATGCATCAAAAAAATCGCTTGATGTAGTGCGAAAAAATGTTTCTGCGGTTAAATTTGACAAAGAGGCAAAGCTGTTTGCAATGGATTACCGCAGCTTTCTTTCTATGAACTCAACCGAGTTTGACATAGCGTTTTTAGACCCGCCGTACAAAAAAGGAATTTTGCAGGACGCACTTCCTATTGTGGCGGAGAATATGCGTGAAACAGGCATAATTATTGCAGAAAATCCCTTTGACGAACAAATTTCTGCAAATTACGGCGATTTTGTACTTGACAGAGAATATCGCTATGGTAAAATAAAAATAAGCACATTCAGACATAAGGATTTTTTGTAATGGAAAAAACAGTTATTTGTCCGGGCAGTTTTGATCCGGTTACGCTGGGACATATCGACATTATCAAGCGTGCCGCAAATATGTTTGACAAGGTTATAGTCGGTGTGTTTACCAACGAAAAAAAGACTCCGAGCTTTTCTGCGGAGGAGAGAATACAGTTTTTAAAGGAATCAACCGCAGGTATCGAGAATGTTGAAATAGTAAGCTACAGCGGCTTGCTTGCTCAATATTGCAAAGAGCGCAAGGTTGACGCAATAGTAAAAGGATTAAGAGCTGTGTCTGACTTTGAATATGAATTTCAGCAGGCACTCACCAATAAAAGGCTTAATCCGCAGCTTGAAACAATATTTTTGACAGCGGAGTCGGAGTCAATGTATTTAAGTTCAAGTATGGTGCGTACGGTAGCTTCTCTCGGCGGTGATATAAGCAATTTTGTTCCCGAGATGATTCATGACAGAATTGTTGAAAGACTTTATAAAAAAGAAAAGTAAACCTTAAATAAAGGAGATAATAAATTATGAAAATTGATGATTTAATTTTAGAGCTTCAGGATATACTCGGCTCGGCTAAGTCCGTACCTTTTTCAGGCGGCAAGGTAATGGTTGACAGCGATGAGATGTACAACATTATTGAGCAGATTCAGGACGCAATGCCGTCAGAAATCAGCCAGGCAAAGAATGTAGTTGCCGACAGAAAGGCAATTCTTACAGAGGCTAAGAAAGAAGCAGAAAACATTATTCGCAATGCCGAAGAGCGCAAAAAGACAATCCTCAATCAGAACGAGCTTGTTCGTGAGGCAAAGGTTAAGGCTAAGGAAATTGTTGACGATGCAAAGGCAAAATCAAAGGAAATCCGCACAGCTACAAATGTTTACTCTGACAGCATTTTAAAGACAACAGAAGAAACACTTTCTTCACAGCTTGATATTGTAAAGAAAACAAGAGAAAAGTTTTCAGAACAGCAGAGAACGCAGAAGAAAGCATAATTCAAAATTGAATTACAGTTAAGTAAAGCCCTGTCATAATTTAAACTATGACAGGGCCTTTTTTGTTTTTTGAAATTAAAAATTGCAAAAGAAAAAATCCATCTGAATCAGATGGATTTCATTATGTTGGCATCTCCCTATCTTTCCAGGCCGTCACCAGCCAAGTATTTTCGGCACCACTGAGCTTAACTTCTGTGTTCGGTATGGGAACAGGTGGACCCTCAGCGTCATCAACACCAACT
>NZ_JADNHD010000031.1:0-10301 GCF_015553695.1 Ruminococcus sp. BSD2780120874_150323_B10 | reverse complement strand
TTGGCATAAAAATGCCCCCTTTCGTTAGTTTTAATTACGGTATATTTATATTATACCTCATTGTCTAACAAAAGGGGGAGCATTTCAAATTTTCTGCCGCTTGTTAAATATCTTTATTTCATTTTTCGGATTACCCCAACTATTGACAAAGAACCAAAAAAAATAACACACCCTGAAAAACCAAGGTGTGTTATTGGCGCGCTGGAAGAGACTCGAACTCCCGACCTTCTGATTCGTAGTCAGACACTCTATCCAGCTGAGCTACCAGCGCATATGCGGTTAATTATTAACCGCAAGTAATATATTACCACATTCTTTTATAAAAAGCAAGTGCTTTTTGAAATTTTTTAAATTTTATCATCAAAAAATGCAAAAAATGCTCTGTAAGCCATATATACATCAATTTTTGATACGATTTCAAACGGTGCGTGCATACAAAGTACAGGCACACCGAGGTCAACTACATCAACATTCATATTGGCAACATATTTTGCGATTGTTCCGCCGCCGCCCATATCAACTTTACCGAGTTCGCCGACTTGCCACATTACATTGTTTTTCTCAAGCAAAGCTCTTACCTTGCCCATATACTCGGCAGACGCATCGGAAGTATCGTACTTTCCGCCGTGACCTGTGTATTTTGAAATTACAACGCCTTCGTTAATATAGCAAGAGTTCTTTGCTTCGTAAGCGGATGCATATGTTGGGTCATAAGCTGCGCTTACATCTGCCGAAAGACAGGTGCTCTTAGACAGCGCTTTGTAGCCGTCAATACCGTCCTGCTTTGCAAGGTCATATATAAAGTAACGCAAAAAGTCGCTCTGCATACCTGTATTGCCGTCGCTGCCTGTTTCTTCTTTATCTGTAAGATAAGTAACACAGGTCTGCTCCGGAGTTTCAACATCAAGCGAAGCCATTAATGCAGGGTAAGCGCAAACCTTATCATCGTGACCGTAACCGCCGATCATACTTGCGTCAAAGCCGATATCTCTTGCTTTGAATGACGGAATAAGACAAAGTTCTGCCGAAAGGAAATCCCCCTCAACTATGCCGTATTTCTTATTGAGAATTGACATTACATTGAGTTTTACAAGGTCTTTTTCGTCATTGCCGTCTTCGTACGGACGAGAGCCGACAAGAACATTGAGATCCTCACCTGTAAATACCTTTGCAAGCGGCTTTGAAACCTGGTCTTTAGCAAGGTGTGGGAGCAAATCAGTAACGCAGAAACAAGATTCGTTTTCATCGTCACCCCAAGTAATGTTTACCTTTGTGCCGTCAAGTTTTACAACTGTGCCGTGGAGTGAGAGGGGAAGTGCTGTCCACTGATATTTTTTAAGACCGCCGTAGTAATGTGTTTTGAAAAGTGCGAGGTTTGTGTCCTCATAAAGTGGATTCGGCTTTAAATCAATTCTCGGTGAGTCAATGTGAGCGATTGCAAGTCTTGCACCGTTCTTTACACCGTTTTTGCCGATAACAGCAAGTGCGATTGCTTTGTCACGGTTTACATAATAAACCTTATCACCTGCGTTATATGACGCATTTTCATCGTATTCTGTAAAGCCTGCTTTTTTCGCAAGTTCAAGTGTGTAGCTTACAGCCTCACGCTCAACGGGAGAATGGTCTAAAAACTTTTTATAGCCTACGCAGAAATCGTCAGCCTTTTCAACTTCTTCGGCACTGAGGGCAGCCACGCCCTTTTTGCCTTTCATAAAAATTTCTTCTTTAAGAAGAGTTGCCTTACTTTTTTCGTCTGCCATAATTATCTTCCTTTCATTTAGATGTACCATATTATTTTATGAATAATATAACTCAATATACTTTGCTTTTGCGTCCGTTACCCGTTCAACATATTCTTTTGTTTCGGGATACGGTATATCTGTAAGCGTTACACCGTCGGTACTGTAATTCGGATCATCAAGCCAGTCCGAAACCACAAATCCTGCGTTGTACGCCGCAATAGCCGATGTTTCTGTCCCATAAAAATCAAGAAAATATTTTAAAAGATAAGAGCCGTAATCTATACAGATTTCGGGGTTATATAAATCTTCTTCCGTATATTTGCCCTCGCAATCTCTTACCTGTTGCAGCCATTCAAACGAACTCGGCATAACCTGCATAATTCCGCAAGCACCCGCATCCGACTGTGCGTCTGCATTAAAGCCGCTTTCCGTACGGATAACGGCATATATGAGTGATTCGTCGAGTTCGTAATCTTTTGCGGCTTTTTGAACATATTGGCTGTAATCTCTCGGATAGCTGAGTTCGAGCAGTTGCTTTTTTGTGTTGTCATAGTAATTAAATACAAACAGTGCAAGCAAGACCGCCGTTAAAACTATGCAACCGCCAACAATAAAATTTTTTCCCTTCTTTTTGGGTTTCTTTTTGTATCGGGGATTTGCCGCCATTAAATCACCTGCCGTATGTATCCGAATAGCCCCTCGGCTTTGTCGATAAGTTCTTGCTTTGTGCCGTTGTTTTCAAGAATAAAGTCCGAATTATCTTTAAAATAGTTTTCGGAAAGTTGAGCGTTTATACGACTTTCCGCCATTTCTTCCGAAATTCCGTCACGCTGCATTATGCGCTGTTTGCGTATGTTTTCATCAGCCGTAACGCTTATGATATAATCGCAAATTACATTTGCTTTACTCTCAAAAAGCTGCGGTGCGTCAAATACAATGAATTTTTTATCGCTGTTGACAAGTTTTTCCGTCTTTTCAAGGAAAAGGGAAAGTACAAACGGGTGGATAAGTTTGCCGAGAACGGCGGTTTTTTCTTTTGTTGCAAATGCCCTTTGAGCAAGTTTCTTTCGGTCAAGATTTTTGTTCGGCAAAATAATGTCACTGCCAAATTCAGCCGAAAGTATCTTAAGACATACCGAGTCGGGCATATAAAGTTCCGCAACAAGCTCATCGGCATTTATTACCGCTGTGCCGTTTTTTGCAAAAACTTTTGATACAGTGCTTTTGCCTGCGCCCGTCTGACCTGTAAGTCCTAATATTTTATATTTTTTCAAGGTCAATCACCTCATAGCCGGCGGCTCTGATAAGCCTGTTGTAAAGTGCCATACCTACGCCATCGCAGGACGGAAGTCTTGAGTAAGCGGTGTCAATTCCGCCGACCTCGTCAACCTCTCTCAGCATATCAAAAAGTCTGTGCGCCTGCTGTGCATAGTCTTGTCTTTTGCCGAGCGAAAATGTTTTTACCTTAAGCTGCGCAATATCTTCATCACAACACAGTGCGGCGGTTTTGCCGTCATCCTTGCTGTTCACATAATTAATATATTCTTCGTCTGTGCCTTTAAGAAGTATAACTCTCGCTTTCGGCGAATAATGCTTGTACTTCATGCCCGGGCTTGCCGCTTTTTGATTAGGGTCAAGTTTGTCGAGTACCGCCTTGTTAAGTTCGACTTCTCCAATTGTATCTCTCAATTGTTCAAGGGTGATTCCGCCCGGTCTTAACAGGCAAGGAACTTCGCCCGCAAGAGTGATAACCGTGCTTTCAACGCCGACTTCACTTGCACCGCCGTCAATAATTGCCTCAATCTTACCGTTCATATCATTCATAACATGGGTTGCGGTTGTAGGACTCGGAGAACCCGAAATGTTTGCGGACGGCGCAGCGAGCGGAGTTTTAGCCGCTCTTATGAGCGCTCTTGCAACAGGGTGTGACGGACAGCGAATTGCAACGGTTTCAAGACCTGCCGACACTTCGTCAGGAATAATCTCCGATTTTTTCATTATAATTGTAAGAGGGCCCGGCATAAATTTTTCGGCAAGAATTTTTGCCTTTTGGGGAATTTCGGCGACAAGACCGAATTTTTCAATATCCCCAAACTCCGCAATATGAACAATCAGCGGATTATCCATCGGTCTGCCTTTTGCCTTAAAAATTTTGGCAACGGCTTTACCGTTCAAAGCGTCTGCCGCAAGTCCGTAAACGGTTTCGGTCGGCATACCTACAAGTCCGCCGTTTCTTAGGATTTCTCCTGCTTTATTTATATTTTCCTGTGTACTGTCGAGCAATAATGTTTGCATATTGTCACCTTGCTTATGAATTTTCCATACTTTCTTTGAGTTTTTCTGCTCTGTCTGCGGTAACAAGAGCGTCTATAACTTCATCAAGATTTCCGTTTAATATATCCTCAAGTTTGTAAAGCGTAATTCCGATTCTGTGGTCGGTCAGTCTGCCCTGCGGATAGTTGTAGGTTCTAATTCTTTCACTTCTGTCGCCCGTGCCGACCTGTGACTTACGGTTAGCGGCAATTTCACTCGCCTGCTTATCCTGCTTTTCTTTTAAAAGTCGGCTCTTGAGCACCTTGAGCGCTTTATCTTTGTTTTTGTACTGACTTCTTTCGTCCTGACACTCAACAACCGTACCTGTCGGCAAATGAGTAATACGGATAGCCGAACTTGTTTTGTTGATATGCTGACCGCCTGCGCCGCTTGAACGGAAAGTATCTATTTTTAAATCTTTAGGGTCAATTTCAAGCTCCACATCTTCCGCCTCGGGAAGAACGGCAACGGTTGTGGTAGAAGTATGCACTCTGCCCTGGCTTTCGGTTTCGGGCACACGCTGAACACGGTGTACACCGCTTTCGTATTTAAAGCGTGAGTAAGCACCCTCGCCCTCAATCATAAAAGAAATTTCTTTATAGCCGCCGAGCTCGGTTTCGTTTGCGTTTACTATTTCTACTTTATAACCCTTTTTCTCGGCATACATACTGTACATTCTGAAAAGCACCGCACTGAACAGTGCCGACTCTTCGCCGCCTGCTCCGCCACGAATTTCCACAATAACGTTTCGTTCATCATTTGGGTCTTTCGGCAAAAGCAAAATCTTAAGCTTTTCCGAAAGCTCCTCTATGTTCTGTTTTGCCTCGTCAAGTTCAAGCTGTGCAAGTTCCTTTAAGTCGCTGTCGCCACTCTCTTCAAGAATTTCAATGCTTTCGTCTTGAGATTTTACCGCCTGTTTGTACTCTCGGTAAGTAAGCACTATTTCTTCAATAGACTTAAGCTCTTTCATTGTTTTCTGATATTGCTCCGGATCTGCCGCAACAGACGGTTCGTAAAGTCTTTGCGAAAGTTCGGAGTATCTTTTATCAAAAATTTCTATTTTTTCAAACATATTATTTTTCCTTATCGGTTAAAATTTTTTTAATATTCTTTTCAATTTTATTTCTCGGCACCATAACTTCTCTGCCACAGTTTGTACAACGGATCTTAAAATCCATTCCAATCCTTAATATTTCAAATTCCTTGCAACCGCACGGGTGCGGTTTTTTCATTTCAACTCTGTCACCGACATTAACCTTCATATTAACACTTCCGATTGCACAAAAGCTAAAAATATAAGTAAAACAGACGCTTTTTTCGGTTTCTCGACCATTTGTCAGCATTTTGTTTTATGCTACTATTGGTTTTTATTATATATCAATACTGCCAAAATATCAAGAGCCTGCTTTAATGACTTTTACAAAGATTACAAATAATTACAACATTATTAAAAAAATATTGCCTTTTGCGGAGCTTTGTGGTAAAATGTTCTTTGATAAACAGAAATGTAAACATAATTGACAGAAAGGAAGATTTAAATTGTTTTTTAAAAAACTCAAAAGAATTCCGGCAATGTTTTTAGTTTGTGCATTACTTTTTACCACAGTATTTTCGTATTCAATGATTGCTAATGCGTCATCGTCTTTCACACCAAGACTTGATGCACCGTCATACAGCAATGATTATTATTACAGCAATAAAAATATTTATTACCAATACGGCTATGGTATGCCAAACTGCACAGCTTATGCTTACGGCAGAGCATACGAAATTCTTGGCAGAGATCCCGGACTTTGTCACTATGACGCTTACGAGTGGTATGACTACAACGACGGCTACAGCAGAGGTCAGACTCCGAAAGTCGGTGCTGTTGCTTGTTGGAAATATTACAGAAACGGCGAAACAGGCGGTCATGTTGCCGTTGTTGAAAAGGTAGAGAACGGTACTGTTACATTTTCAAACTCTGCGTGGGGTTGGGAAAACTTCTATCTTACATATGCAGATGTTAATGACCCTGCAATGGGTGAATCAGGTTGGAATTTCCAAGGCTTTATTTACCTTGGCGACTTTGGTAAGAACAACAATAACGAAGATGATAACGGTAACGATACCATTACATACAAAACAGGTGTTTACGAGGTTGAAGTAAGCGATTATCTTAATATGAGAGAGAGCGCAACAACTTCATCAAAAACTGTTTATCAGATTAAAAACGGTACAGAGCTTTATGTTACAGATGTAAAACAGTCCGGCGGTTACACATGGGGTTATACAACTTATAAAAATGTAAAGGGTTGGGTAGCTCTTGATTATTGTAAATATCTTAGGGACAAGCCGCTTGATAACGGAAACAACTACGAGCACGGTGATGTTAATATGAACGGTGCTGTAGATATTCTTGATATTACAGAACTTCAGATGTATGTATCTAAAAACGCTGATTTCACCGATACACAGTTAAAGCTTGCAGATGTTGACGGAAACGGCAAAATTGATATAAGCGATGTAACAGAATTACAGCGTATCATTTCATTAAATAAAGCATAAACAAAATTACGGTCATTCGCATAAAGTTTGCGAATGACCGTTTTTTGTCAGTGTATTTTAGGCTTTATCGAAAGTTGGGGTAAATTGAGAATTAGCTAAGCACTTTTTAACAATTATAAAAGTAAGGTCAACATTTTTAAAGGTTTGACCTAAATCTATTTATATACAAAATGATTGCCTATTTTCAACCTTTCAAAAATGCAACGATTCTTTCAAACTGCATTGAGTGTGAGGCTTTTACCAAAACTGTATCACCTTTTTTGAGCAGGCTTTTTAGGTCGGGTAGTAGAGAGTCTATGTCTGCATACCACTTTCCGCCGCTGCCCTCGGCAAGTGTTTTGGCAAGCTGGCCGACTGCAATTACAAGGTCAACGCCTTTTTCTTTTGCATGTTCGCCTGTTTTGCGGTGCATTTCAAGTTCGTTTGTGCCGAGTTCTTTCATATCGCCGAGAATTGCAACGGTTCTGCCGCTGAAATTTACAAGTGTGTCAATACTTGCCATAACGGAGGTCGGGTTTGCGTTGTAGCAGTCGTCAATGATTTTGTAATCTTCAGTATTGATAACATTTGCACGACTGCCGACGGTTTTATAAGCCTCAACACCTTTTACAAGTTGTTCGTCATTAAGCCCGCAAAGTTTGCCTACTGCCACGGCTGCAAGTGCGTTTGAAACCATATAACTGCCGATTGCAGGAATTTTTACGGAAAGTTTTGTGTCGCCGAAACAAAGGTCGGCAAGCACTCCGCCGTCCGCATTGTTTTGAATATTTTCTGCGTAATAGTCATTTTTGCGGTCAAGACCGAAGAAGATTGGCTTTTTGCCGTTTACTTCCGTTACTGTAGAAAGTTTATCGTCGTCGCCGTTGAGTACAAATTCCGCATTTTCGCTTGCAAATTTAAACATTTCGGTTTTTGCCTTTAAAACGCCGTTGCGGTCGCCGAGGTTTTCAAGGTGACAACAGCCGATAATTGTAAGTACGCATACAGTCGGCTGTACCATCTGTGCAAGTCGGCTCATTTCGCCAAAGTCGGAAATACCCATTTCTATTACAGCAGCCTCGGTATCTTCGGGCATTGCAAGGAGAGTGAGCGGTACGCCGAGTTCGTTATTTAGGTTGCCTTGTGTTTTGTGAGTTTTGTATTTTTGAGAAAGTACGGCATAGAGCATCTCTTTTGTGGAGGTTTTGCCTACACTGCCAGATACGCCTACAACAGGAATATCAAATTTTTTGCGGTAGGCCATACCGATTTTTTTAACCGCCTCAAGTGTTGAGTCAACAAGAATATACGGCTTTGTCGGGTTCTGCGGCGCTTTTTCGCAAACAGCGCCGACAGCGCCGTCAGCATAGCATTTTTCAATAAAATCGTGTCCGTCAACACGCTCTCCTTTAATGGCAAGGAAAAGAGAATTTTCCTTAATGCATCTGCTGTCACGCTCAACCGATGAAATTGCGGTTGATTTTAAGTTTTCGTCGCCGACATATTTACCGCCGCAGGCAGCGGCTATTTCTTCGAGAGTAAATTTTTTCATATTAATCACACCCTGTAAAATTTTATTTGTTTTATATACTCTAAATATACCAAAAATACCTTGCTTTTGCAATAGCGGTAATATTCGGCGGTTATATAATTATTCAATCGGTTATGCAAGTTTTGCATAACCGATTGATTTATTAATGAAATAAGAATAGCTTTATTTATTGACTAATCAGTCTATTTTTGCTATTATTTTATTTGTAATAAATTTAGTTTTATTCTGAAAGGCGAGATAGTATGCAGTTGTACAAACAGTTTTGCAATGAAGAATTTAATAGTGACAATACGCTGAAAAGTTTTAAATTAAAATTTGAGGATAATTATAATTTCGGATACGATGTGCTTGATAAAATGGCAGAGAAAGCACCGAATGACATTGCACTTGTGTGGACAAATCCCGAGGGCGAAGAACGAATTTTTACTTTTGCCGACTTAAGCAGACTAAGCAATAAAGCCGCAAATGTTTTCTTGAAATACGGTATAAAAAAGGGCGACAGAGTTTTGCTGATGCTCAAGCGCAACTATGAATATTGGTACATTGTTACGGCTCTGCACAAACTCGGAGTTGTTGCAATTCCCGCTACAAATATGCTTACTGCCGAGGACATAAGCTACAGAGTAAATGTTGCAAATATTAAAATGGCTGTATGTACTCCCGACAGCGAAACGATTGAACATCTGCTAACAGCGGCAAACCGAGAAAATTCATTAAAAACCGTATTTGTCGCGAGAGAAGATTTTGACGGTACGGTAAATATTACAAAAGAAATTGAAGCTGCAAGCGACGAGCTTGAACGAGTAGAAACCAAAGCTGACGAGCCAATGCTTATCTACTTTACATCGGGCACAACAGGCTATCCGAAGGCGGTTGTGCATAATCATATTTATTCTTTGTGCCATATAATTTCCGCAAAATATTGGCAGAATGTAAAAGAGGGCGGACTGCATTTTTCAATTGCTGAAACAGGCTGGGCAAAGGCATCATACGGAAAAATCTACGGTCAGTGGCTTTGCGGTTGTGCGGTTATGGCTTTTGATTTCGATAAATTTTCTCCGTCAAAAATTTTGAAAGTAATTGAAAAATTTAAGGTTACATCATTCTGCGCACCTCCGACCGCTTACAGATATTTTGTGAAAAAAGGTATGCAGAAGTATGATTTGAGTTCACTCGAATACTTGACAACTGCAGGTGAGGCACTCAATCCGATTGTTGCCGAGGCTGTATATCAACAAACAGGACTTCATCCGATGGAGGGTTACGGTCAGAGTGAAACCACATTGCTTATTGCAAATCTCAACGGTACTCACGGCAAAACGGGTTCAATCGGAAAACCAAGCCCTATGTATAATATAAAACTTGTTGACAGCAACGGCGATGAAGTAAAGCAGGGCGAAACAGGCGAAATAGTAGTTGTTCCGCCAAAAGACAGAAAGCAGTACGGTATATTTACAGGCTACATAGGTGACGAGCAGATGTACCAATATGCGTGGAGAAACGGAATGTACCACACAAACGATACCGCATATATGGACGAGGACGGCTATTTTTGGTATGTCGGCAGAGCCGATGACCTTATAAAAACAAGAGGATACAGAGTAGGCCCGTTTGAAATTGAAAATGTGCTTATGAAACACCCCGCCGTGCTTGAGTGTGCGGTAATCGGTGTTCCCGATGATAGCCGTGGACAGGCAATCAAGGCAATTATTAAAACCGTTGACGGCTGCGAAGCGGACAAAAATCTTGTAAATGAAATTAAAGGATTTTCAAACAAGCGTCTTGCATCATATAAGTGGATTCAGTACATTGAATTTACCGATGAAATGCCAAAGACTGTAAGCGGAAAAATTAAGCGTGTTGCCCTTAAGGCAAGAGCCTGAAAGTTTTGAAATTAACATAATATACGCGTTTCTCTGCGCAAAAAAATCACCGTAAAGTTTTTGCTTTGCGGTGATTTTTGAGTTTTTATTAAAAACTGTAATAAATTATGTTTTGACAGATCACTTTGTCAAATAATTATAAAATTCGGTTTAAGCTATTGATTTAAATATCTGCAATATGATATATTTATTCTATAACTTATGAAGTATATGAGGCGATTATATGTCAAATGCAATTCCTACAGAACTTTCGGTAAACGGTAAAAATTACTCCGTAATAAAATT
>NZ_JADNHD010000030.1:0-13134 GCF_015553695.1 Ruminococcus sp. BSD2780120874_150323_B10 | reverse complement strand
GACCCCATGTTTGAAAATAACGTGCTGCTGACGCAGACCGAAAGGCTGATGATGTCAAGCCGCCCGAAGCACCCGAAGTATGCAAGAAACAAAAACGTGCTTGTCATCGGCGGCTCCGGCAGCGGCAAAACAAGGTTTTTTGTAAAGCCCAACTTAATGCAAATGCACAGCAGCTATGTTGTCACAGACCCGAATGGTTACAATATAAGAGGATAGAGAACCGAAGCGTGTTACATATCTACTTCAACACGAAAATTACTTGATGAAGGGAGGTTGAAATCGTGGCGAAGAAAGAAGAAATCAAAATCACAGCTCTGTACGAGCGTTTGTCGAGAGACGATGAACAAGCTGGCGAATCGAACTCCATCCAGAATCAGAAAATGTACTTAGAAGAATATGCCCGACAGAAAGGGCTACGCAATATTAGGCACTTTTCTGACGATGGGTACTCCGGCACGAACTTCAATCGTCCCGGATTTACAGCCCTGCTTGAAGAAATCGAAGCAGGACGAGTGGAGACCCTTGTGGTAAAAGACCTATCCCGTTTTGGTCGTAATTATCTGCAAGTCGGTTATTATACTGAAGTTGTGTTCCCGAAAAAAGGAGTACGCTTCATTGCTATCAACAACAGCGTTGATAGTGCCAATCCCACAGACAATGACCTTACCCCGTTTTTGAATATCATGAACGAGTGGTATGCCAAAGATACAAGCAACAAAATCAAGGCAGTCTTTAAGTCCAGGATGCAGAAAGGCTTGCGTTGTAGTGGTTCTATCCCTTATGGCTACAAACGCACCAAGGACGATAAGCAGCAGCTTTATGTGGACGAGCCTGCCGCAGAGGTAGTCAGAAGAATATTCCGTATGGCTTGCCAAGGCATCGGAACTACTACCATTGCTGAAATACTGACAGCGGAGCAAGTGCTGATACCATCTGCCTATACTGCCAAGACCTCGCCGGAGAATTGCAGAAATAAGGATTACGCAGACCCCTACCGATGGAGTGCTACTACCGTTGGCTATATCCTTGACAGGCAGGAATATCTCGGTCATACCGTGTTGGGTAAATCCATCTGCGAGAACTTCAAGACGAAGCAACGCAGACCTGCCACCGCTGATGAACTGATGATATTCCCCGATACGCACGAAGCTATCATTGACCAAGACACTTGGGATATTGCAAGCAGAATGCGCTCTAAGAAAAAGCCGAGAGCCGCAAATGGCACTTACACCCACCGTCTTTCCGGTTTGGTTTACTGTGCCGACTGCGGAGGAAGAATGAGTTACAGCAGCCCCGAAGCCAAGCACAGCGAAAAGAACTATGATTCCGATTCCTCTTTCCAATGCGGCAACTACCGCAATAAAGGAACGGAATGTGTCTCCCACTTCGTAAAAACTTCGGTTCTGGAAGCCGCAATTTTACAGGCAATCCAAGCAGTCAGCAAATATGTCCTTGAAAACGAGGAAGAATTTATTGCCCAACTCAAAGCAGTCTGGAGCGAAAATAAATCCAAGCATACTGACATCGGACAACAGGAGCTTGAACAAGCAATGAAGCGAATGACCGAGCTTGACAACTTGATACAGAACCTCTATGAAAGCTCTGTTAAAGGCACTCTGCCGGAACGACAGGCACAGCGAATGATACAGCAGTACGATGAGGAACAAATCCTTCTTGAAAGGCGTGTCGAGGAACTGAAAAGCCAAATCCAGTATGAGGAAGTCAAGGAAGCTGAGACAGGACGATTTATCGCCCTTGTAAAGAAGTACAAGGACTGCGCTGAGTTGACCGACACAATGCTCTATGCGTTCATTGACAGGATTGAGGTTCACGAAGCCACAGGCGGACGAACAATCTACCGTCAGCAAGTCATTGATATTCATTTCAACTTCATCGGACACTTCTATCCCCCTGCGGAGACCATCACCGAGGAAGAACGCATTGCCGCTATTGATGCCGAGCATCAACGAAAGAAGCAAGAGAAAGGCAAGCGAGCTTACGAAGTCCAGAAACAGAAAAAGGCGGAATTGAAGAAAGCTGCCGAAGCAGGAGACCCCGAAGCCATTGCAGAGCGTGAACGTCAGCTTGCCATGCAGCGTGAACGAAATCAACGCAGACAGCAGAAAATCAAGGAAGCCAGAGAAGCTGACCCGGAGTATATCCGTCAGATGGACGAGAAAGAGCGTATCAAGCGTGAAAAGCTGCTTGAAGCCGAACGCAAAAGGGCTGAGAAAGCCAACAGAAAAGCGAAGCTGTCACGAGCCGAACTGAAAGAAAAGGCTAAGACCGACCCCGAAGCCGCAAAGGAATTTGAAGCTCTGAAAGCGAGAGAAAACGCTACAAGCAAACGAAGCTATAAGCGACAGAAAGAGCGAATGGAAACTGACCCCGAATATGCTGCTTTGATGGCAGAACGCAGGGCTGAATATAACCGCAGACACACAGCCAAACGCAAGGCAGACCGTGAAGCTCTGGAAGAACAAGCCAAGACAGACCCCGAAGCAGCTAAGAAACTGGCTGAAATGCGAAAGTATCAGAGCGAAGCAACTGTTAGAAGCTATCAGAAGATGAAAGCTGATGCAAAAGCAGGAGACCCCGATGCTATTGCCAGATATGAAGCCCACCTTGCCAAACGCAGGGATGAATACCATCAAAAGAAAGCCAAAAAGGAGGATATTCCGGCATGAACGAACTGAACCCCAATCTCAACAAAGCAAATAAGGAGGTCACTATGGAATTGAACTTTATCAAATCCGGCGATTACTACATCCCCGACATCAAGTTGAAGAACCCCAATATCCGTCTCGGCAAGTGGGGACGGATGCGTAGAGAGTATCTGCGACAGGCACACCCCATCGTATTCTCTGAAATGGTACTGAGCGAAACACTCTATGAGCATTGTGCGGAGATTGAAGCCACCGCAAAGAAGCGAATGGATGTGATCTTGCCGCAGCTTATGAAGTATTACGGCGTGACGGAGCAACTGAAAGCCGAGAACCAAATTGAATGGGTGCGCCAGATGAACGCTTGTGTTGCACAGGCAGAGGAAACCATCAAGGGCGAACTGATCTACTGCGAATGAGCTAAAAAAGCCAAGCACAGACCCTACAATTTCATATCGTAAACCAAGCGACAGGTATTTCCTTGTGAAGTCTCTGTCGCTTTTAATTTTTCAAAATTCAAGGAGGAAAACACTATGAAGATGAACATTATGGAAAAGAAAGCTCTCTACACCTTTGGTTGTCCTAACCACAAGGCAACGATTGCCCGTTTGCGCCTGTTGGCAGCTATCACCCCCGACCCCGCCGCCGGAAAGCTGTTCTGCAATCTTGCAGCCAAACTGAGTGGCATGGGCGAAATGTATCGTTGTTTCTTCTACACACTCCGAATGGAAATGGGAAGTTACTACGATGCAGAACTGACTATGAAGCTGGCAGAAGTCAGCACCTATGATATGGAGGGCGATTATGGCGAAGCTGACGAAGTATGAAAAGGAAACCATCGTTCTGTTCAACGAGGGTGAGGACACAGCACACATCCAGACCTACAATGCCGGATTGAGGAACAGACTGGCGGCGTTCTCCAAGAAGCACCCCGACCTTTGCCGATTGGAAAAGACCTACGAGCAAGGCGGCGTGTCCTATCTTCTGGACAAGTCCCGACTGTCCATCCGTCTGCAACCGCCAATGAGCGAGGAACGCAGACGAAAGGCAAGCGAGAACGCCAAGCAAAACGGTTTCAACAGTCACACGGAATAATGTAGCGTTTAAGGTTGATTTGCGGTCAAAATGTCGGGTCTGCATCCGATGTTTTGTCCGCAATTACATATCGAGGTGTAGAGAGATATAGGGAGTGCGAAAAACGGAAATATTCGGTTAATAAAGTGAAAACCTACACTGAATGTTCACATGCTATATCTTGAGATTGTCACAAAAATCAAGTAAAATATATGTGACAACCTGACAAACAGCGGCGATCTGGCTAACCGCCATATCGCCGCTGCTGCTTTCTCAAAAACTTTTTTGAATTTTTTCAAGTTTTCCGCACATTTGATGTAGGAAAACCGTTATACATAGTGAAAGGAGGTTTGAACGCTATGGACTTAAGTGAACAGTATGACAAAATATACCGTTACTGCTATTTCAAAGTCCACCATTGCCAAACAGCGGAAGATATTACGCAAGAAACATTTTTGCGTTATTTCAGCAAAAATTTAAGTCTTGATAGCAGCAAAGAACTTCCTTACCTTTATACGATTGCCCGCAACTTATGTATCGAGGAATATCGCAAAAACAGCAAAGAAATTATAAGCGAAACAAACGATGATCCGGGTTATGACCCGACGGAAGAATGGATAAACAGCATTGCCTTGAAAGAGTTGATCTATAAACTCCCACAGGACGAGCAGGAGCTATTGCTGCTGAGATATGCAAATGAACTTCCAATTGCTTCAATATGTAAGATCACCGGGCTTTCTCGTTTTGCTATATATCGCAAAATCTCAAGGATATTGAAATATCTCAAAACAGAGTTGCAGAGAGGAGGATTTTCGTATGAATAGAGGATTGAAAAAGCAAATCGCAAAGGCTTTTGATGCACCTGCGCCGAGGGACAAGGCACAGTTTGTTCGTTCGCTGCCCAGACCGCATATCAGTACCAAAGCATTTATATTCAGTCAAATCCCTTTCATTAAGAAAAGTATATGGCTGTTGTCCGTACTGATCGTTTTACCTGCGGTGTGGGGTGCTTCTTTCGCAAGCGAGAACACGGTATGGATCGTATCTGCTTTTACCCCATTCCTTGCCTTGCTTCTTATTACAGAGAGTGCAAAATCTACGCTGTATGGAATGAATGAATTGGAAATGGCTTCCCGCTTTTCACTAAAAAATATTGTGCTGGCAAGGCTGACCATCTTGGGTATTTTTAATTTTGCGATTTTCTGTATCATAATCCCAATCTGTCATATCGCAAATAGTATTTCCCTTGTGCAAACAGGAGTATATTTGTTTGTACCTTATTTGCTGACAACAAGTATCAGCTTGTATATTGTCCGCCATTTTCGGAATAAAGAAGCTATTTACGGTTGTATGGCAGTAGCTGTTTGTGTAAGTACGGCAAATATGACACTTCGATATGTGGCTAACTTTTTATTCCAAACAAATTATTTAGTCTGGTGGGTAGTGATCGCTCTACTCTTGATGATGTTTACGGCGAAGGAGCTTTATCAGACATTCAAGAAAACGGAGGGATTCCTATGGAACTTTGCATTGACAGACTGACAAAACAATATGAAAACAAAATAGCCGTTGACAGGGTAAGCTTGCAACTGACAAACGGCGTCTATGGATTGCTTGGAGCAAATGGCGCAGGAAAAACAACCTTCATGCGTATGCTTTGCGGGATTTTGAAACCGACAGGAGGTACAGTAACCTTTGATGGGTTAGATGTTTCTTCCGAGGAATACCGGGCAGAGTTGGGCTATCTTCCGCAGGACTTCGGGTATTATCCCGATTTCAGCGGTTGGGATTTTTTGATGTATATGGCATCACTAAAAGGATTGACAAAATTAGAAGCAAAAAGGAAAGCAAAAGAGCTTCTGGAATTAGTGAGCCTTTCCGATGTGGGCAAAAAGAAAATTGCAACCTATTCCGGCGGCATGAAGCAAAGGCTTGGCATTGCGCAGGCACTACTAAATGACCCGAAAATCATCATTTTAGATGAGCCGACTGCCGGGTTAGATCCCAAAGAGCGTGTGCGTTTCCGTAATTTGATAAAGGATTTAGGAAAGGACAGCATTGTTCTCTTGTCCACGCATATCGTTTCAGATGTTGAGCATATCGCAGATACGGTGCTTATGATGAAAGCAGGGCAAATCATTTACAACGGCTCCGCTGATGAAATTGAAAATTTAGAGGAATTTTACCTTGCAGAATTTGAGGAGGAGTGAGTATGTTTGCGCTGTATAAGTTTGAATTACGAAAAATAAACAGCAGGAAAATTGTCTGGATCACAGGCTGCGTGATGCTTGTGGGACTTCTCATTTGGGGCGTAGCAAGTGCTGTTCTGCCGCAGAGCAGAGAATATTCCGACAGTTCCTTAAATGGATATGAAGCAAACCGGGCAGAGCGTGAAGCTGCGGAATTGATCTCCGGCAGAGCCATAGACCAAACGCTGATTGATGAAATGCGCCCTGCGTATGAGAATTTTGTTTTTAATGGAAATTACAGAGAAGCACTCCCGTATTTAGATGTATATAATCTCATAGGCAGAACATTGGGGACACAGGCAAGTGCAGAAATATTAGAATGTGACAGCGAAGCATTTTATGAACGGCTAAATGCACAGTTAGAAGCAAATACTCCGGCAGGGTTAAGTGAAAGCATTTCATTTGACGAGCCGATTGTTTATCATGGATATTTTGATGGCTGGCAGCAGATCACGGATATGATGAAGTTTATTGCCTGTATGGAAATCATGTTTATCGCAATCTGCCTTTCCCCGGTGTTTACTGTGGAGCACACCCGCAAAACAGATCAGGTCATTCTATGTACTCGGTTGGGCAAGAAAAAACTGTATGCCGCAAAAATCCTTGCGGGCTTGACGGTTGGTATAGGCTTTACGCTGCTTCTCTCTCTGTTGATGTTTGGTATAGTCGCTTTCCTGTATGGATTTGATGGGTATAATACCATATTTCAATTTGTCTTGCTCCGTCCGTTTGATCTTACCATTGGACAGGCTGCTTTGATTTTGGTTGCGTTGTCCTTTGCCGGAGCTGCATTGGTGAGCCTGTTTACTATGATGTTTTCCGAACTGACAAAGAACAGCGTTGCCACGATTGGAACGATAACGGGTGTTATGCTTGTGACGATGTTTATTATGGAAATGCCCGCCAATCTGAAATTACTTTCAGAGATATGGTATCTGCTGCCGAGCAATTTGGTTTCGCTCAATGGTGCATTTCGTTATTCTGCACTTTCTGTTGGTGGCAGCACTTTGGCGGCATATCAGTATGCTCCATTTGTATACGCTGTTTTGGCTGTCGTTTTTGCCTTGATTGGAAAGTTGACATACAATCGCTATCAGATTAGTGGGAGATAAATAGTAAAACTTTTGATTTTGATGTAGTTTTTCGCTCTGGATTGCAAGTATATAGGTGAGGCAATAAAAATAGGAGGCTTGTGAAATATGAGAAAATACATAGCATTAGTTTTAACATTGGTCTGTGTTCTTGCTTTAGTAGGCTGTGAGAAGAATGACACCTACAAAATTAGAATTACTATACCCGCTGGAAGTACAGAAGCATTCGTTTATTCGGACGAAGAAATATCAGCAACGGGCAAAAAGATAACCATTTCTTCTGGCGAGGGGTTGGGGGATACAGAGGTTGTTTTGTCACCAGTAAATGAAATGGTTGAAACTGGATATGTGGCAACATATCTAACTCCTGGACTGCCTGTTGAGTTTGATGCAATAACGGGCGAATGGTTCAAAATCGGTGTATCTATGCAAAATGATACCGACACAGACATAACGGTTTATGTTGAGGTTGAAGGTGTAGAAGTTAGAATTGAGTAAAGTTATTTTATAGTTTTTCTCCTAAACTTTCCGTTGAGTATGAAAAAAAGCAACTACTAAACAAAGCGTCGGTTGCAATACTTCTCAATGCGGCTATACACTATAAGCGAACAAGCAAAAGGAGGTTTGCATTATGGACGCAAAAAAGTTTGGCGCATTTATCGCAGCCATGCGAAAAGAAAAAAACATGACACAAATGGACTTGGCAAGAAAACTGCAAGTAACCGACAAGGCTGTTAGCAAATGGGAGCGTGGTTTGGGGTTTCCAGACATAAACACGATTGAGCCATTGGCTGACGCTTTGGGGTTGAGCGTATTGGAGGTTATGCGCTCTGAAAGAATAGTCGAAGCCGAGATCAGCCCCGATACTGCTGCCGTTGCATTGACTGATACCTTTGAACTTGTGAAATTGCAGCGCAAGGCTGAACGGAGATCAATTCTGAAAATTGCGGGCTGCATAGCCGCTGCTCTTTTCTTGATTTTCCTTATTGACGGTATGGGCTGGATGGGCTTTGCTTTTGCCTATTTTCCCGTAATCTGTTTGATTGCGAGTGTCGCACTTGTCATATATGGGATTTGGCGCAAGAAAAATAAACTGCCTTGCTTGCAGACATTCATCTTGGCTGGAGCGTTGATACTAATTCCAATCTGCATTGTTGTTTTGTTCTTCCTTGCGGGTGTTTTAGGTCTTGGGCCTGTGCCTAATTAAGAAAAGTAAATAATGACCAAGCCAAAGGCGATCAACCGTAAAAAGTTGGTCGCTTTTGTTTTGCCCATTTTTGAAAGGAGGTTGCCCCGATGCCCAATGAAGAATTGGAAAAACTGAAACAGAAGCAACACGGATTGGAGAAGAAGCTGACCGCAGCCAAGCACAAGGAAAAGCAGTTGGAACACAAGCTGAAACAGTTGACCCGAAGCGAAAGAACCCACCGACTTTGCACTCGTGCCGGAATGTTGGAGAAGTTTCTGCGAGAGCCGACCTTGCTGACGGACGATGATGTGATGGAGCTTTTGACTTTCATCTTCCATGACCAAGCCGTTCAAAAGAAGCTGGACTTGCTGATTGAGAAGCGAGAAAAAGAAACGACAACGGAGGACGGCGAGGTTTAACCCCTCGTTAGAGGGCGCAATTATACACCACCTAAAGATGGTGATTGCGTTCTGCCGAAAGCCCCTTGCAGGGAGCTTGATGATTTCCGCAAAAGTCCTTTGCTCCAATCATCCAGAGGAAGCTACACTTCCCCTGCGCTGTCTTGCGACAGCTACCCCTTTGTGGACTTGCCGCCGATGAACTGATTGCCCGACAATCGAGATTGTCCGCAATCATTCACCGTCAGCAAGTTTATATTTTCACCCCGACCGTGCTGAAAAGTATCGGTCATTTTTTATTGCACCGAGAAAGGAGGTTCAATCAAAAATGCCAGTACCCCATCTGAACATACGAATTGTTCAGAGAAGTAAGGGCAGTTCTGCTGTTGCCGGAGCTGCCTACCAAGCCGGAGAAAAATTGTTTTCCGAGTACGACCAGAAAAACAAAGACCACCGCAGAAAGCAAAAGGAAGTGGTTTACACGGAAATCATGTTGCCGACCAATGCCCCACCCGAATATGCAGACCGAGCAACGCTCTGGAACTCTGCCGAGGAAGTAGAGAAACAATGGAACTCACAGCTTGCAAGGCGTTTCGTTGTTGCCCTGCCAAGAGAAGTGCCGATGGAAATGTATCCGCAGATGATGCAGGAATACTGCCGTGAGCATTTTGTATCAAAGGGAATGTGTTGTGATTTTGCAATCCATGACCCAGACCCACTGGGACACAATCCCCATTGTCATATCATGCTGACAATGCGAGCCATTGATGAAAATGGAAAGTGGATGCCCAAGAGCCGCAAGGTTTATGACCTTGACGAGAACGGCGAGCGTATCAAACTTCCGTCCGGCAGATGGAAAAGCCACAAGGAAGATACTGTTGATTGGAACGAACAGTATCACGCTGAGGAATGGCGACACGGATGGGAGGTTGTTCAGAATAAATATCTGGAGCTTGCCGGAAGTGCCGAGCGTGTGGATATGCGTTCCTATGAAAGACAGGGGCTTGACATTATCCCGACAGTCCACATGGGAGCCGCCGTGTCTGCTTTGGAACGCAAGGGCATTGAAACCAATATCGGAAATCTCAACCGAGATATTAAAGCCGCTAACCGCATGATGAACGCTATCCGCAGCACCATTAAAAATCTGCGAAACTGGATTGCGGATATTGTGGCAGCTACCAAAGAAGCCTTTGCGGAAATGGAAGCGGAAAAGAAAAATGCTTCGCCCACTCTCTCCGAACTTCTCCGTGATTATATGAATCTGCGAAAAGCGGAGCGCAGCGAGTGGTCGAGGTACGGACAGCAGAAAGGCACAGCCGATGATCTGAAAGCTGTCTCCAAAGCTCTGATCTACTTGAAAGAGCATGAGCTGTTCACTCTGGAAGATTTGGACACAGCCCTGCAAGGCGTGAACGAAAAAGCCGGAGCAATCAATGCCGATATGAAGAAAGCATCTTCCCGAATGAAAGTCATTACCGGCATACAGAACGCCGTGGCAGATTGCCAGACCCACAAGGCAGTCCATGACAAGTATCTGAAAATCGGTTGGAAATCAAGGCAAGCCGCTTATGCTGAAAAGCACAAGGACGAACTGGACAGCTTCAATAAGGCATTCCGCTATCTCAAAAAGCAGGGCGTGGATTTGAATGTCAATCTGGATGCTCTGCAAACAGAGTATGACGGTCTGAAAGCAACCCACACCGAGCTTGCCGGACAGCTTGCTACCGTCAAAGAAGAATTACAGCCGATGAAAGATATTCGTTATTGGATTGGTAAAGTCCTCACGCCGGAACAGGCAGAGGTCGAGAAGAAGCCCGAACCGAAGCACTCTCTTACAGAGAAAATGAAGTTCCTGCAGGAGCAGGACAAGAAACAGCCGGAGCAGAAATCTCCGCAGCACAAACAGAAAAAACAGAATATGGAACTCTAACAGGCACTTGCCGTTTTCTCTTACGAAAATGTCGAGTGCCTTTTTTGTTTCCCGAAAGGATGATGCAATGAATGTATTTGAAGCAGTAAAAGGCAATGTTACCACCCGACAGGCGGCAGAGATGTACGGCATCCATGTCAACCGCAACGGCATGGCAGTCTGCCCTTTCCACAATGACAAAAATCCGAGCATGAAAGTGGATATGCGTTTCCATTGCTTTGCTTGTCAAGCGGACGGAGATGCAGTTGATTTTGTTTCCCGTCTGTTCGGACTGCCGAGCAAAGAAGCCGCTATGAAATTGGCTGATGATTTTGGTATTGGCTATGACAGCAAACAGAAACCGTCTGTCAGACCCAAAATAAGAGAACCTACCCCGGAACAGAGATACCAACAGGAAGAAAACCGATGCTATAAGGTGCTGACCGATTACTTCCACTCTCTCCGAGCGTGGAAACAGCAGTACGCACCGAAACAGCCGGGGGATGAATGGCATCCCCTGTTCGTGGAAGCCCTGCAAAGAGAAAGCTATATCGAATATCTGCTTGATATTCTCTTGTACGGCACTCCCGAAGAAAAGAAAGCTCTGGTTGCCGAGCAAAGAAAAGAGGTGATGAAACTTGAACAGCGATTTGCAGAAAGAAGATCTGCGCCAAGGCATAGCAGAAGTCAGAGGAAGTCTGGACTTGACCGATAGCGGAGCAATTAAGAACAGCATCCGAAATTGTCTGACCGTCTTTATGAAAGACCCACTTCTGCAAGGGGCTGTCAGCTACAATCTGTTGACAGAGCGAGTGGATATTGTGAAAACGCTATGGTGGAAAAAGCAAACTGCCACGCTGACGGACACCGACCTAAACTATCTTATGCTTTATCTGGAAGATAACTACGCTCTGACCAGCGAGAAGAAAATCCAGAAAGCAATCAGCATCGTAGCGGACAACAATAAGTACCACCCTATACAAGACTATTTGAACAGTCTGGAATGGGACGGCACAGAACGCATCCGCTATGCTCTGACAAAATTTCTCGGCGCAGAGGAAAGCGAGTATGTCTATGAATGTCTGCGACTGTTCATGTTGGGAGCGATTCACCGAGTATTCAAACCCGGCTGTAAATTTGAAGTCATGCTCTGTCTCGTTGGTGGGCAAGGTGCAGGAAAGTCCACTTTCTTCCGACTGCTTGCAGTCAAAGATGAATGGTTTTCCGATGATCTCCGCAAGATTGACGATGAGAATGTATATCGCAAGATGCAGGGGCATTGGATAATCGAAATGTCGGAAATGATTGCCACAGCCAATGCCAAGAGCATTGAGGAAATCAAATCCTTTATCAGCAGACCGAAAGAGACCTATAAAGTGCCGTATGAAACCCATCCGGCAGACAGGCTCAGACAATGTGTGTTTGGTGGCAGCTCCAACACTCTGGACTTCCTGCCCCTTGACCGTTCCGGCAATCGTAGGTTTATGCCCATCATGGTAAATTCCGAACGAGCCGAGATTCACATTTTGGAAGATGAAGCCGCATCGAGAGCCTACATTGATAAGATGTGGGCAGAAGCCATGTTCATCTATCAGAACTTCCCGTTGAAGCTGACACTATCAAAGGCTATGGAAAAGGAACTGCGAGAACTGCAAAAGCAATTCATGCCGGAGGACACTAAGGCGGGACTGATACAGTCTTTCCTTGATAACTACAATGGCACACAGGTCTGCTCCAAGCTGATCTATGCCGAAGCTCTGAACCACGCCTTTGACGAGCCGAAGCAATGGGAAATCCGAGAGATAAACGAAATCATGAACAACAGCATTGACGGATGGAAAGCATTTTCCAATCCCCGTATCTTTGCCAAGTACGGCAGACAGCGAGGATGGGAACACATCAAGCCGCCCGACAACGGGCTATCAGCAACGGACGGGAATTTTACTGACGGTTTTCGTGAGTTGACCGATGAAGAACTCAGTCAGATGGAGCTTCCGTTCTGAAAATGCTGCCCCCGTTGCATGGCTGGTTGCAATCCCGTTGCCGACCCCGTTGCCGGGCAAATCCCTTAAAAGTCCTTGCTGCACAAGGCTTTTTCTTTCTCCAGCAACGAAAGCAACGGAGAAAATCAAAAAGAAATAAATAATAGTATAAAGAGCCAGATAAGGTGTTTTACAGGTTTTTTGAAGCCCGTTGCCGGACTTCGTTGCCGACACACCCTGTCTGGCTTTTTCCATTTCAAGGAGGTATCGCATGAACCAGAACACAAACACCACAAAGAAACCCAAGGCAACTCCGGCAGGAACATTCAATATGAGGATGGGCAACACCACCTATGTCATCGGCGTTCATTTCAGCAAGACGAGCAAGGACACTCTGGAGGATAAGATGAAGCGACTGATGCGTGATGATGTAAGAACAGCAAATTTCTAAATTGAAAATTGTTTGTGACTTTTCCGTTTTCTATCTTGACAGAACGCTCCCGAAAGGAACGGTTTTAATCGAGTGTGGAAAGCTCTTGCAGCGGGGCGGGTACAAAATCAAGGTGCTAAACACCA
>NZ_JADNHD010000002.1:128659-224992 GCF_015553695.1 Ruminococcus sp. BSD2780120874_150323_B10 | reverse complement strand
TAAGTCCGGTTGAGTACAGGATTAATGCCTTAGTTGCATAACAAAAGCGTAGCAGCTAAAAGCCACTACGCTTTCAAATCTAACTTTTGGGGGTCACCACATTGCTCGTGGTGCGTTTTATAATAAAACAAATTTGAAAAGCATCACTCTTCCCAAAACTCTTACATACATTAAGGGTTGTGCTTTTTGGGGTTGCACAAGCCTTGAAAGCGTAGTAATTCCGGACGGTGTTTCAACTATTGAAGAGTATGCCTTTACAGAGTGCTACAATCTTAAAAGTGTAACTATTCCGAAGAGCGTAACCTCAATTGGCGATAGATTATTCTTCCTCCTTAACTCAGACATTACAATTTATGGCTACGAAGGTTCGTATGCACAGAGTTATGTAAACTCTTACACCGATAGCAACAAGCTGAAATTTGTGGCTATTGATGGCAAAAAAGTGCTCAAGGGTGATGCAAATGGTGACGGGGTTGTAAATGTTTCCGATGTTACATCTATGCAGTTACATATTGCGGGTTCTAAAAATGATGACGGTATGCCTATAATAGATGAAAGCGACAAGGCGGTACTTGAGGCACTCGATCTCAACGGTGACGGTCAGCTTACAGTATTAGATGTAACAGAACTTCAGATGTATATTGCAGCTCAAAATTAAATATTCATATACCTTATAAACAAAAGAAGTGCAGCTCGTATGAACTGCACTTTTTGCTTGCTGTAATTTTGCTTTTATTCCGATATGGAATTTTCTATAATTTTCTCCGCACATTTAATTCCGTCTACTGCGGCAGATATAATTCCGCCTGCGTAGCCTGCGCCCTCTCCGCACGGATAAAGTCCTGCTACCGAAATACTTTGTAAATTGTTGTTTCTCATAATTCTGATTGGCGATGAACTGCGGGTTTCAACACCTGTCAGCACAGCGTCACCGTATAAAAAACCGTGTAATTTTTTATCCATTTGCACTATTGCCTGTCGCATTGAGTTTGTTATAAAATCAGGCAGACATTTATTAAGGTCGGTCGGTGTAAAGTCGGGACCTACAGACGGTTTTACATCACCGATTTTTGTACTTGCCTTATTTTCAATAAAGTCGCATACACGCTGAACCGGAGCATTAAAGTTTTCTCCTCCGGCAACAAATGCTTTATGCTCAAGTTCACGCTGAAAATACATTCCTGCAAGCGGATTTTCCGATTGATAGTCGGCAGGTGTAATCCCGACAAGTAAGGCGGCATTTGAATTTTCTTCATTTCTTGCAAATTCACTCATTCCGTTTGTGCAAAGTCGATTTTCTTCACTTGAGGCATTTACAACTTTTCCGCCCGGGCACATACAAAATGTATATACGCCTCTGCCGTTTTCAAGGTGAACATTTGTCTTGTAGCTTGCTGCTCCAAGCGCTTTGTTGCCTGCAAATTTTCCGTACTGTGATTTATCAATCATTTCTTTGTGATGCTCAATTCTTGCACCGACAGAAAATGCTTTTGCCTCAATCGGTATAGCTTTTTCATTTAACATTTCAAAAGTATCTCTGGCGCTGTGTCCGATTGCAAGGATAATTGCATTGGTATCAATGGTTTGTTTAGTTCCGTTATGCTCAATTTCCGCACCTGTAACAGAATTGTCTTTTGCTGAAAATCCGATAAGTTTTGTTTCAAACATAACTTTTCCGCCGAGGCGGATAATTCCATTTCGTATGCTTTTTACAGTAGGTCTTAATTTATCAGTGCCGATGTGGGGTTTTGCATTGTAAAGAATTTCGTCAGGTGCTCCGTGTTTTACAAATTCAATAAGTACCTTGCGCTGACGGGTGTCTTTAGTGCCTGTGGTAAGTTTACCGTCAGAAAAAGCTCCGGCACCGCCTTCGCCGAATTGTACATTGCTTGTTGTGTCAAGAATACCGCTTTTCCAAAAGTTATGTACATCTTCCGTTCGGGTATCTACATCTCTGCCACGCTCGATTAAAATCGGATTTGCACCGCTCTGTGCAAGTATAAGTGCGGCAAATAATCCTGCAGGGCCTGCTCCGACTACCACAGGGCTGACCGTACCTCTGAATTTTTCAACATTATATTCATATTTTTCTGCGATTTCGGCATTTTTAAATTTTTTGCATATCTTTTCTTCGTTTACAAAAAGTTCTGCGTCAACGGTTGCAAGAAAAAATATATTATCCTTTTTTCTTGCGTCAATCGAGCGTCTGAAAATCGTACAGCTTTTAAAAAACTTTTTATCTACATTAATAAGTTTTGCCGCTTTATTTAAGACGGTTTCGCTTGTGTAGTCAAGAGGTAAATGTATATTGCTTATTCTTATCATAGGTTTTCTCCTGTTATAATACCGCTTGCAAAAGCAAAATGCAGGTTAAATCCGCCGCAATCTCCGCAAACATCGAGTGCTTCGCCGCAGATGTATAGATTTTTTACAACTTTGCTTTCAAATGTATAGCCGTTTACTTCGTTTCCGTTTACGCCGCCGAGCATTACCTGCGCTTTTGAAAAATCTTTGCATTGTTTACATTCAAATTTCCAATTTTGAATTAAATTCGCAAGTGATTTTAGTTCTTTGTCGCTTAACTTTTTACAGCTTTCTGTCAATGCTTTGTTTGTAATGCTTTTAATAAGTGCTGTTCCTATTTTTTTATGAAAAAGACCCGTGAAAAATTCTTCGAGCGGTTCATTTGCAAACAGCTTTTTTCTGTCATAAAGTAAATTTAATAATTCTATATACGAATAATCTTTTGTAAGATTTACGGAAATAATCGGATTTTTGGTTTTGGGTAAAAGAGTTGTGAGATTGAACACACAAATTCCCGAAAGTGCATTATCCGTAAACTGTACTTCGCCGATTTCGCTTTTTATTGCTTTTTCGGCGTCATAAAGAGTAACTTCCGCTTTAGCACGGATTCCTTTAAGACTTTTCATAAAATCACTTTTGACCTGAATGGGACAGAGGGCAGGGAATAACGGCGTGATTTTATGACCGAGATTTTTTATAACATCAAGTCCGAGCCCTGTGCCGCCTGCTGTAGGAAAGGCCTTTCCGCCGCATGACATAACTACTTTTTTGGCGGTGTATTCTCCGTTCGAGGTTTTTATATTGAAAAATTCGCCTTTTTTACGGATAAGTTCAACTTTGCAGTCGCATATGATTTCGATTTTCAGCCTTTTAATTTCCATAAGCAAAACATCAAGCACGGCACTTGCTTGTCTTGAATGAGGATAAACAAGTCCGTTCGTTTCTGTGTCGCATACAAGACCTAAGGTTGAAAAGAAATTTATAAGTTTTTCTGCGGAAAATCTGTTTAAGATTTTAGAAACATCAAAACTGCCGTGATAAAATTCTTTACTGACATTGGTATTTGTCAGATTACAGCGGCCGTTGCCTGTAACAAGAATTTTTTTGCCTGCTTTGCTTTGAGCCTCAAGAATTGCTATTTTTAAATCTCTGTTATTTCGTTTTGCCGATATAGCCGCCGCAAGTCCCGCAGCACCCGCACCGACCGTTATTATATCATAATTTGTATTTTTCAAAGTTATCATCCTAAAAAACAGGGCAGCCAAAGCTGCCCGTCGGTTTTTATTTTGGAGCAAAAATTGCGCTTAATCCGCCGAATAAGCCCATACTTGCAAGTCCCATAATTATACCTGCAAGAATTACACCGAGCATTACTGCAATTACGCTTGACTTAAAGTCCATATCGAGCATACTTGCGGCAAGTGTACCTGTCCAGGCGCCTGTACCGGGGAGAGGAATACCTACGAATAAAAGTAAAGCGAAGAACAAACCTCTGCCGGCCTTTGCCTGCAATTTTTTACCGCCCTTTTCGCCTTTTTCAAGGCAGAATTTAAAGAATTTGCCTATAAATTTTTTGTCGCTGCCCCATACAAGAATTTTTCTTGCAAAGAAATATATAAAAGGTACGGGCAACATATTACCTAAGATAGCGAGGACATACACCCAGAATAAATCAAGCTGCATTCCTACACCGAACGGAACGGCACCTCTCAGCTCAATAAGAGGAACCATAGCAATCAAAAATACCAAGATATAGTTTAACAAAACAATACTCCTTTCAAAATAAAGGTACTAAAATAGTATAACAGATACCGATATATATTGCAATTTATTTTTTGTCTAAAAAACTACAGCTTTTACGCAAAATTTTAACATACATTTAAAATATAACCATTCCTTTATTTGTCGATTGACATATTATGCAGATTTGTGTAAAATAATACAAGGTGACTAAAAATGGCTACATACAGTTGCGGCAAAAAAGCCAAAGCGATTTTAATTATAATAACGATAGCCCTTGTGGCATTTGCATTTATTCATTCCTCGATGCCTGCTGATATATCATCGGAAGAAAGCGGAAATGTACTTGAATTTTTGCAGAAAATTTTAGACTTTTTAGGTTTTACTCCCGAACTTACTGACCATATAGTGAGAAAATCCGCTCATTTCTGTGAATATACGGCAATAGGAGCAATGCTTATGTCATGCGCATTTGCTTTTGACAAACTGAAACCGTATAAATACTATATAAATGTAATGTTTTGCGGACTTGCGACTGCGGTCTGTGACGAAACCATACAACTTAATGTAGAGGGCAGAGCGGGAATGATTACAGATGTACTGCTCGACTTTTCGGGTGTGATTTTCGGCACATTAATAATGCTTTTTATTTTTTTGATATACAAAAAGCGTTTTATCGCTAAAAGTGAAAATAAATGAATATTTAAGATTAGGAAAGGAAACAGAAACGAATGGAAAATGTAAAAGAAAACAAAATGGGCATTATGCCCATGACAAAACTGATACTTACTATGTCGTTGCCTGCAATTTTTTCAATGACAATTATGGCAATGTATAATGTAGTTGACAGTATTTTTATCGGACAGTACAGTCAGGAAGGACTTAATGCCACTTCACTTGCTTATCCGTTGCAGATGCTTTTGATTGCTGTAGCGGTCGGTACGGGCGTCGGTATTAACTCACTTGTTTCAAGACGACTTGGCGAAAAGAATTTTAAAGAGGCAAACGAGGTTGCAACCCACGGTCTGCTGTTAAGTTTTTTCAGCTACGCAATCTTTCTTGTCCTCGGTATTGTGATTTCAAGACCTTTTATGATGCTTTATACAACCAACGAAAATATCATAGAATACGGTACACAGTACCTTACAGTGGTTCTCTGCTTTTCGCTCTTTGAGATTATAGAAGTTACAATCGAAAAAACTTTGCAGGCTACGGGCAATATGATTTTTCCGATGTTGTTTCAGCTCACGGGAGCGGTAATTAATATTATTTTTGACCCGCTCTTGATTTTCGGTATAGGTCCGTTCCCCGAACTCGGTGTTACGGGAGCAGCTGTTGCAACGGTATTCGGTCAGTTTTGCAGTATGATTTTTGCACTTCTGATAATTTTCTTGAAATCTCATTTAATTAAAATTACATTCAGAAAATTTAAATTCAGTATGAAGACTGTAAAAAATATATATGCCGTTGGTTTCCCGTCTATTATTATGCAGTCGATAGGTTCGATTATGATTGTCGGACTTAACGGTATTCTTGCCGCTTCCGAGGCTTCGGTAACGGTTCTCGGTGTTTATTATAAATTGCAGAGCTTTGTATTTATGCCTTGCTTTGGACTTAACCAGGGCGTTATGCCGATTATCGGTTACAACTACGGCGCAAGAAACCGCAAGCGTGTATATTCCGCACTCAAGCGTGGTATTATAATTGGCGTAATTATTATGACTTTAGGCACATTGGCAATGTGGATAATCCCGGAACAGCTTATTTCAATGTTCGGCGGCACAGAGGAACTTATGAAGATCGGCGTGCCTGCGTTCCGAATTATAAGTCTTTGCTTTATTCCTGCCGCAGCGGGTATTATCTTTACCACCTTGTTCCAGGCAGTCGGCAAGGGAATCAGAAGTCTTATTATGTCTTTTGCCCGTCAGCTTGTGCTTATTTTACCGATTGCGTTTATTTTCTCACGAATTTGGGGAATCGGAGCAGTTTGGTATGCATTTCCGATTGCCGAGATTTTCTCGCTTACTATTGCGATTTGTTTCTTTATAAATCTTGTTAAAGGCGATTTTAAAAAGTTAGGTTAATTTTGTCCACCTCAGTGCATATATTGCATTGAGGTGGTTGTTTTGACAGAAGAAAATTTTACAAATGAAATTACATACGATGACGGTTGGCAGAGTGCCTCTTGCCCCGAATATTCAACTCCTGCGCATGCGGAAACGGAAGAGGAAAGCCCTCAAAATACAGAATTACCGCCGCAAAAGCGTAAAAAATCTCACAATACGCAAGTCCTTGTTACGATGCAGCTTATAATATGTTTATTGCTTGCTTTGGCTGCGTTTGTTATAAAAACTGTCGGCGGCGATTTTTACACTGCTGCCCGTCAATGGTATTACGGCGAACTTAACAAATCAATTATAGCCGAAAATACTCCCGACGATTACAATTTATCCGAAATTTTCGGTACTGCGACAGACGATGAAGTTTGAACTGTTCAATATTAAATTCAGTGTTTCATACACATTGCTCTGCCTGATTGCCGTTTGTATTATACTTGATATATTCGGCGGATTTGTAATGTGCAGTTTTGCTGTGGTCATTCACGAATCGGGGCATCTTTTAATGATGCTGATTTTCGGCAGCAAACCGAAGAAAATCAGCATTTCATTGTTTGAAATTGCAATAAATGACGAAAGCCGACAGCAAAGAGGTGATTTACAGAATTTTCTTATAGTTTTTTTCGGGCCGTTTGCTAATTTTATTTGTTTTATTATTATTTTTCTGATATACTTATGTAATGGAACAGATTTATTAAAATTTGCTTATGTAAATCTGTCGCTCTGTCTTTTAAATTTACTGCCTGTAATGTCGTTTGACGGCGGGCAGCTATTGTATATTTTGCTTAGCCGCAGATTTACGGGTCATACGGCGGAAAAGGCAGTAAATATCATAACTTTCATCGCATTATTTCCAATAGCTGTGCTGGGATTTATAATACTTTTTAATTCGGATTATAATTTTTCGCTGTTGTTTGTATGCGGTTATATTATACTTTCATTAATTTTTAAAAATAACAGGTATTTCTGACGGAGGTAATACAATGGTCAGCAAGGAAGTAGAAAAACTGTTGCTAAAGGTTCAAAAGCCGGGCAGATATGTTGGCGGAGAGCTTAACGCAGTTGTAAAAAATAAAAAAGATGTTGATGTGAGGTTTGCTTTCTGCTTTCCTGATACCTACGAAGTGGGAATGTCGCATCTCGGAATGAAAATTCTATACAGTTTGTTTAATTCAATTCCGTATATATGGTGTGAAAGAGTTTTTGCGCCGTGGATTGATATGGAAGAAGAAATGATTAAAAATAATATTCCGCTTTATGCACTTGAGAGCGGCGACCCTGTGTCGGATTTTGATTTTATCGGTTTTACATTGCAGTATGAGCTTAGTTTTACAAATGTGCTCAATATGCTTAAGCTTTCGGGTGTGCCGATTAAATCCTGTGAGCGTACGGGTTTAAAGCAGATTGTTGTCGCAGGCGGCCCTTGCACCTGCAACCCCGAGCCGATTGCGGATTTTATCGACCTTTTCTTCATAGGTGAGGGCGAAGAGGTTGACCTTGAGGTAATGGAGCTTTACAGAAAGTGCAGAGCAGAGGGTAAGTCAAGAGAGCAGTTTCTCATTGAATGTGCACAGATAGAGGGCGTGTATGTGCCGTCGCTTTATGATGTTGAGTACAACGAGGACGGCACAATTAAGCGGTATATTCCAAAGCACGGTGCTCCGTCTGTTGTTCACAAGCGCCTTATGAAGAAAATGGACGAAAGCTATTATCCCGATAATTTTGTAGTTCCGCTTGTGGAAATTGTGCATGACAGAGCGGTGCAGGAGATTTTCCGCGGATGTATTCGTGGCTGTCGTTTTTGTCAGGCAGGATTTATTTATCGCCCCGTAAGAGAAAAATCTCCCGAAGTTATCAATAAGCAGTGCAGAGCATTGTGTGAGAATACGGGTTATGACGAAGTGTCGCTTTCTTCGCTGAGTTCAAGCGACTACACACAGATTGTGCCGTTGCTTACAAAACTCAATGAGTGGAGTAAGGACGAAAAAGTCAGTATTTCTCTGCCGTCATTGCGAGTTGACGGTTTTACCGACGATATTATGAATAAAATCAAAACAGTGCGTAAAAGCGGACTTACATTTGCGCCCGAGGCGGGAAGTCAGCGTATGCGTGATGTTATCAATAAAAATGTTCAGCATGATGAGCTTATGCAGACCTGCGCAACAGCTTTTGCAGGCGGTTGGACTACTGTAAAACTGTACTTTATGATCGGGTTGCCTACAGAAACAATGGACGATGTAAAGGCAATTGCCGACCTCGGACAGGCTGTAGTCGATACTTATTATAATTGCCCGAATAAGCCAAAGGGAAAGGGTGTAAGAGTAACAGTTTCTGCGTCATCATTTGTGCCAAAACCGTTTACGCCGTTCCAGTGGCACGGACAGGACACAATCCCTACTTTGCACGCTAAACAACAGCATATCAAAGAAAGCATTACAACCCGCAAGATTCAGTTTAATTACCACGATGCCGACACAAGTTACCTTGAGGCGGTATTTGCCCGTGGTGACAGAAAGCTGTGTAAAGCAATGGAAATTGCCTGCGAAAAAGGTTTTCATTTTGACGGTTGGGGCGACTGCTTTGACTTGCAGAAATGGCTTGATATTTTTGAAGAGTGCGGCATTGACCCGACATTCTACGCAAACCGTCAGCGTTCCTTTGACGAGGTATTTCCGTGGGATCACCTTGACTACGGCGTAACTAAGGATTATCTTATTAAAGAATGTAAAAAAGCATATGAAAATACAACAACACCGCATTGCCGTTTGAAGTGCAACAACTGCGGTGCGGCAAAATACGGGGAGGGTGTGTGCTTTGAAAAACGCAAGAGTTTGGTTTAAGAAAGATAACGAGTGCCGTTATATATCGCACCTTGACCTTAACCGTTGTATGTTAAGAGCCCTGCACAAGAGCAAAGCTCCGATATGGCATACCGAGGGATTTAATCCGCACCCGTTCGCAACTTTTCCTCTGCCGCTTTCACTCGGATTCAGAGGAATTAACGAGTGTATGGATATAAAATTGATTGAAGATATTTCCGATGAAGAATTAATCAACAATCTTAATGCCTGCCTGCCGCAGGGCATAAGGGTTTTTGCGGTTACAGAGCCGATTATGAAAGCCGGAAAAATTGCGTATGCAAGGTTTAATATGAAAATCAGCAGTGATAATCTTAACTCTGATAAAGTATATACCGCACTGAAAGAACTTTTGGAAAGCGAAGAAATTATGCTTGAAAAGAAGTCAAAGTCGGGTTACAAGACTGTTGATTTAAAGAAAAGTATTAAAAATTATTCTTTATCGGAAAAATGTGATTTTGCCGAGCTTGAAATTGTACTTTCCGCAGGCAGTACCGACAACGCAAATCCGAACCTTATTATCAAGGCTTTGGAAAATGCTGCGGGTGAAGAATTTTACGCCGATATTACGAGAGAGGATTTATATAATTCTGATATGGAATTATTTAGATAAACTATGTTTACATTTACAAGTCGCAATGCAAATTGATACCAAGCAATTTTTTAACGGCGGCATTGACAAAGAATTTGAAAAACTTGAAGACGAAATTTCAGCAAAATTTCTTGAGTATATCAAGCTGTATTCTAAGCTGTAATTAAGATTTTTAAAAAATCACACAAAGTTTCACATTTTTTTGTACTTCTATTCATATAATCGTCACAAAAGCAGGTTATTATATAAGCACAATAAAGTTAACAAGAAGTTTTCATAGATTTTCCTCTTCTAAATTTTCTAACCAAAGCAATGACCGACATAGTCGGTCATTTTGCATTTTACCGAAAACGGAGCAGTTATGTATTATTATTCTCTAAACGAATATTTAAAAAACACCTTTGGCGAAAAGGTATATAAAATTTCTCTTGACGGCGGTATGACTTGCCCTAACCGTGACGGCAAAATAGACACACGGGGGTGTATATTTTGCAGTAGGGGAGGTTCGGGAGAATTTTCCGCCGACAGAAACCACAGCATAACCGAGCAAATTCGGGAGGCTAAAGAGAGAATCGGCAGAAAAACCGATTGTAAAAAATTTATTGCTTACTTTCAGCCGTTTACAAATACATATGCGCCCGTTGAGTACCTTGAAAAAATCTTCACCGAGGCTGTCGCACCCGATGAAATTGTCGCTTTGTCGGTCGCTACCCGTCCCGACTGCCTGCCTGACAAAACCGTAAATTTGCTCTCAAGACTTAATAAAATAAAGCCTGTGTGGGTGGAACTCGGCTTGCAGACAGTTCATAAAAGCACGGCAGACTATATTCGCCGTGGATATGACTTAAGCGTGTATGATGATGCGGTTAAGCGACTGCACAAGGAGGGCATTAGCGTAATAACGCACATTATAATCGGTTTGCCTAACGAAACGGAAGATATGATAGTGCAGAGTGCTGAATATGCGGGCAAATGTTCCGACGGAATTAAGTTACAGCTTTTGCACATATTAAAGGATACCGACTTATGCGATGAATACGAAAAGGGCAATGTGCCCGTTCTGTCGCTTGAGCGATATGCGGATATACTTGTAAAATGCCTTAGAGTTATCCCAAAAACCACCGTAATACACAGGCTTACGGGTGACGGAGATAAAAAAATACTTGTAGCCCCCTTGTGGAGCGCAGACAAAAAGCGTGTGCTTAACTATATTAACAAGGTATTAAGGGAAAGCGAATAATAAGTATTATTAATTTTAAAAAAAGTCTTGATTTTCCTTTGCGTATTTGATATAATAGGCATTGTCTTTGGAGAGATGTCCGAGCTGGCCGAAGGAGCATGATTGGAAATCATGTGTACGGTAATCACCGTACCAGGGGTTCGAATCCCCTTCTCTCCGCCATAATTTTAAAAAGTCTTGTCGATTTCGGCAAGGCTTTTTCTTTTGTTATAATGCTTTATTGTGAAAAATATTGCTAAAAAAGTGCGGTTATAATAAATAACTGCAAAGATAATGCAAATTATACATATTGACAGCAAAAATTTTTTGTTATAAAAAATTTATAAAATTATAATTCTTTGAAGTAATTTAAAATATTATTATTGCACAATAATTATATATATGTTTTGTATATAATTAATAAAGAAATGTCAAAATCGACAAAACATCAAAAAAATATTGAAATAAAAACCTAAAAATGTTATAATATAAAGGAATAAAATTATGGGTTAGTATATGGTCTGACTGCCGAATACAGCAAATTCACCGAAGGTCAGTCGGTAAAAGCGGTCGCCGTTAAAGCAAAACTTCCCTCTCGGACGGTACAGACTTATTCGGCTCATATGTTTCAATTTTTTTAATGGAGGTAATAAAAATGAAAACGAATTTCAAGCGTATTGGCAAACAGTCGATTTCTATTGTGCTTGCTGTTATGATGATGCTTTCGACTATGCTTGTCGGTATGGTTACTTCGAATGCGGCTGAAACTTGGTATGTGATCGGTGACGATTACGATACAACATGGAATACAAATGGTAAATCTTCACCAATGTCATATGATAGTACTACCGGATATTATTATTTTGATAAGAAGCTGAATTCAACTTCTGGAAATCATTATTTCAGAATACATAATGGTAGCAACGAATATGGTCCAACTACAACTAATGATGATATTTCTATTTCATCATATAATACTAAGTTTGATGCTGTAAAGGATAGAACTGCTAAAGCTTTCAAATATTCTTGCGGTAGCCTCAACTATAGATTGTGGTTTGATGCAACAACCCAAAAGATTTGGATCACTGATAACAATGCTGAACCGACAGAACCGACAGAACCTACAACTCCTGCAAGTGATATTGTTGTTTACTTCGCTAATCCTGTAAATAACGGTTGGACAACTGTTTGTAATTATATTTGGAAATCAAATACTAGTGAACTAAAGACAGCTTGGCCGGGTGATGAATTTACAGATTCAAATGTTTGTCAGTCGGATTATTCTTATAATAATGTTACATATAAAGTTTACAAAGTAACAGTTCCTGCAGCTTATGATTCTATTATTTTTAATAATGGTAATAATGGTGGTGTGCAAACGGGTGATATTACAGGTGAAAATCTTGCAGACAGAAACCTGTATATTTATAATGCAACTGCAACTGCGAAAGTTGACATCATTAAAAATTATACAGAGCCAACAACACAGAAATACACTGTAGCTGTTGATAAAAATATCACAAACGGTACAGTTACTACTTCTGAAACCTCACTTGCGGCAGGCAAGACATTTACAGTAACAGCCACACCGAATGACGGTTATGAGCTTGATACTATTACTGTAACAGATGCTGAAGGTAAGAGTGTTGCGGCTACTAACGAATCAACACATACTTACACAATGCCTGCAAGCAATGTAACTGTTTCTGCTACATTTGCACAAAAACCGGATTGCCGTTTAGGCTTTGGCTATGCAACAGGCAGTAGTGATACAATGGGTACTTTCAGCTGTTCGAGCAATGGCACTTCTATAGTTGAAGGCACATATCCGTATGGTACAGAGGTAACATTTAATGCTGTTGCTAAAGAAGGTTATGTATTTAAAGGTTGGTACTCAGATATCAACGGTACAAGTGATTGCCTTTCAACAAATACAACATACACATTTAAACTTACAAAAGAAACTGATGTATTTGCAAAGTTTGCTGAAGCTACAGGTACAGTGATTCCGAATCTTTACCTCATTTACAGCGACAGCACTTCAGACCCGAGTAAATTCACTCAGTATCTCAATCTTTACCGTGACGCAGATGGACAGGTGTATGCTTACTTTGACAGTGAACACTTTGACTCCTCTAAAACATATTGTTTTACGATTTCTGATTCAGTAGGTAAGTCAACATCATGGGAATATGCGTATGATAATTACAATAATTCCAAAGCTGTTGCTAATGAAGCTAATACAAAGTATTTTGACTGCGGCGATAGCCGATGGGGATTGCCTAAGCACGATGAATCTTCTTATGTAAATACAGCTTTCGCAAGATTTAGAGTACTTGAAGATTATGCAGATACTATTTCAAGCGTAAAGGTTAACCTCGGTTACTACAAAGGTACTGACATTGTTGAGAGTTCAACTGACTCTACAAAGGCTACAACTTATGAGATTATTCCTGATGCTACAGGCACAGTTTCTTCGAGAGTTAAAGTATATGCTAAAGACGGTACTGTCAGAACTGCATATCAGAAGTATGCTGATATGGCAGATACTGTAATTTCTTACACAGGCGATGATGTAACTAAGAAGAAATCTGCTGATTATTATGAAGAAGGCTACGCAAAGTTAGGCTCAACAATTACAGTTACAACTACAATTGATAAGGATTACAGAAGCAAGTACTATGTAAAAGCATTCTGTGTGAACGGCTATTCTTACGGAATTATTGACAGCTCAAAGGCTAATGCTGACGGCGTATATTCATTTGAATACACAATTCCTGAGGATTGCACAGATAAGTTTATCGAAATCACACCTATTTACTACTACATTGATGATACTGATACAGTAACTTTCTATGTAGAGGGCTTTGACGAAACAGTACAGAAAAAGTGGGGCAACACAGTTGCTGTTCAGGCTTGGTACACAAACGGTGTAGATGAACAAAAATACGTAGATGGCGTATTAGAAGGCGAATATAATTCTCCTAATAAGAATGCGCTTGGCGGTTATCCCGGTCAGCCTTTGGTATACGAGGGTGGTAAATATTCAATGCAGATTCCTAAATACCTTAACGGTAATAAAGATAATTTTGTTAAGGGTATTACATTGAACAACTATATCTGGGATAGTATCCATAGTGGTAATTTTAAAGACCAGATTAATGATAACTGCCAGACTTATGACTATGACGACTTCTACAAGCTTTCTGAAACTAATGATGTAGATAATATTATCTTCGATTTCCGTTACAGAAATACAACAGATAACAAGCCTTCACAGGCAGGTTTAAGCAGCTCTACTTATAATAAGAACGAGCTTGAACCGCTTAAGGATTACTATGGTAATATCGTTGACATCTTTGGAAATATTCTTTCAAAAGATTGGACTGCTACTTATGACAGCAATTATCTTACAGTAATATCTAACGGTTATAAGGAAATTAAAAATATTGGTAAATATGCTACCGAGTGGTCAGTATATGACAAAGACGGTACATACATTACTACAATCAACTGTTCTAGCCTTATTGATGAGACCAAGGTTGACTCTACTTATCAGGCAGCTTATAAAAAACTTAAGTCACATGCCGGTTTACCTGTAAAGATTGCATATGAAAAGTCAATATTCCAAGGTCCTGATAATGGTACTCGTGCTGACGGCCGTTGGTATTTCTCTAAGAAAGCTCAGAAGATTTCCGCTAATGTTAAGATTGAGTACAAAGCAGACGGTACTTCTCCGTTTGTTGAAGATGCATTTGTTGAAGGCAGCAATGTTGGTGTAAATACTAAAGCTCAGGCTTACTTTACAAATGCTGATTCCAACGGCAAGACAACTTGTCAGGGTATAGTCGACGGCGGTAACTTCAGTGTTCATGCTCAAACAGATGTCGATGCTAACTACTATTTCATTGGCTGGTACCTTAAGACTTCTGACGGTTATTCATTCATTACTAATGAGTCCGATGCTGACTTCCCAATGACAAACAACGCAACTTATATTGCTCGCTTTATTCCAACTCCAAGCGGCACATTAACACTTTCACACACATTGCTTACAGGCTCTGCAGATGGCAAAACTTTCATTAAGGCAGACATCGTAGACAGCAAAGGTAATGTTAAGGCGTCTATTGCCGAAACTTCAGGTAACCTTGTAGTTCCTGCAAGATATGTTGTCTATACAAGCGAATACAGCATTAAGGCTACACTTAGAACTGTTCCTTACGGTAATGATACTGTTGAAGATTTCTATAACAGTAACGAGGAACATTACAATTCAGGTGTAACAGGCACAGGCGAAAAGACTTACGAGGTTAGTAAAACAATTAAGGAATTGTTTGAATCATATGAAGATGTTGATCATAATACTTCATACAGACTTATCAAGTCAAACATTCCGTTCTATTCAAATATCAAATCAAATCCACTCGAATACACGATTACTTACACTTATGAAACAAGACTTGACGGTAAACAGAGTTATGTTATTAAGGATAAAGTATCAGGTATTGAGTTAGAGGAAATGTGGGCTGAGAATGTAGCTGCCGGTCTTCCAAAAGAACAGCTTAGCAAAGCATTCATCACAAAGAAAGCTCCGTTTGTATCTAACTTCAGAAATGAGATTAAGTGGGATATTGATCATGCAGTAATCAACGGCTATATCGCTACTGTTGATGCTACTACTAAATCTCCAGATCTTACAATTACAGCTCTTGCTGTTGACGGTGGATGGACAAAACCTGAAACTGTTAAGTATGGCGAATTGGCTGTTTCAAACGGTGATTATCTCTACAAGACAGGTACAACTGATTTCCCGGCTCAATATGATTATAATGGTGCTACCAAGTACGATTTCAGCTTCTGGGCAATCTTTGATAACAGAGAAAAGGCTGCACAGTACAGCAAAGAAGTAGCAACTTATATGTCAGGCAATCCTGCTGAGGTTATGTCAGATAGATTAACTGCTCTTACACAACTTGACGGTTATGATAATCTTATTTCTAAGTCATATTCTAAGGAATATAACTATGTAAGCTATCAGAACTACTATATCGTTCCTGTATATGCAGGCAGGTTTGCAAAGAGTGAAATCAATGAGTCGCAGGCAAGCATCAGACTCCTTGAGTACACAAGAAACCAGTGGACAACAGGCGACGGTGTAAAGGGTGACGGCACACTTAATACAGGTGCTACTAAGAACGATTACCTCTACACAGACTTTGCTCTCAGCTTTGATAAGGATCAGGAACTCATCAAGAATAATGCTAATATCAAGGTTGGAGTTACCTTTGAAGTCGTTGCAAAATATAACGATATTAATGATCTCAAGTCTTATGAAACAACTTCTAATAAAGATGCTATTGGCAATTTGGTAAAGGCTGCAACTGCAAACGGTAAGGTAGGCACTTATAAAGTTGATAGCGAAAGTGCTGACAGAAATGTTTACAGATATGAGATTAAGAACTCAAATATTTCTGTAAAGAATAGAATTGAGTACTACTTAAGATTCAAGAACAGTGAAACATCACAGCAGAATGTTATGAAGGTTTACTCATATATTTATGATACAGTTTCAGGAAAGATTTACTTAAGTGATCCTGTTTATATGAATATGTATGATATCGGTAACCTTACATATATTACTTCTGACTTAGCAAACATCAACTTAGGTCCTGACGCAACAGTTTGATGATTTGAATTTTTTGGCAGGGCAGAGTAAAATCTGCCTTGCCGTTAAAATACTTATGGAGGTATTTGAATGAAAAACAAAAAGGTTTATTCTTCGCCTGAAGTTGAAGTAACTAAATTCTCATTTGAGAATATTCTCGCTGGCAGTGAGAATGATGATGTTGAATTGCAAAGAATTAAACAGAGCAACCCTGATGTTATTGCTACTGATGGTGCTGATGTAGAATGGTAATTTGTTATGAAAACTAAAAAATTCGTAAGAATTGCAAGTGTTATGCTTGTATTAATATTCACAATGTCAGCTTTTGTATCTGCTAACGCAGCTACATATTTTGAAGAAAACGGTTTTAAATATTCACCTATAAGCAAATTTAATTGCAGAATTTACGGATATACAGGCACTGATAAAAATGTGTCAGTTCCAAACAAACTTTCTTCCTTTACCGTATTGGAAATTGCCGATTCTGCTTTTACGAATAATAAAGATATTGAATCTGTATCATTTGCAAACGCTAAGGCAATCGACGCTATAGGCGAGTTTTCGTTTGCGGGCTGTACATCTTTAAAATCAGTCGATATTCCGAGTACACTTGATAAAATCGGTTTCGCTTCATTTATGGGTTGTACTTCTTTGACTGACATTAACATCAGCTCTAATATTTCTGTAATTAACGGACAGGTTTTTCAGAACTGCACTTCTTTAACAGAGTTTACCGTTCCTAATTCTGTCGGTACAATTTCGGATTTTTCATTTGCAGGCTGTACCTCTCTTGAAAAAGTCGTTATTCCGAAAACAGTTAAAAATATTTCTGCCAAAGCATTTTTGAATTGTGATAAACTTACAATTTTCGGTTATACAAATTCTTATGCTCAAACTTATGCAGAAGAAAACGGAATTAACTTTGTTGCTCTTGACGAAAAAACTTTGTACGGTGATGTTAATCTTGACGGCAAGATAGATATTAATGATGTAACACTTCTACAGCGTTACATTGCAGGTGAGTCTGTATTAACAGATGACGCTGTTAAGGTTGCCGACTTTAACAAGGACAGAATTATTGATGTAATTGATGTTACAGCAATTCAGACATTTATCGCTCACGGTCAAAACTAAATTATTAAACTTAAGCACAGGTGGCAACATCTGTGCTTTTTCTTGCTTATTTTTAGATTTTGTTATATAATAAAATTTGGTGATGTTATGCCAATTTACAAAATCGCTGATATTATAAGCGATATAAGACCTAAATTTCTGACATTTGAAAAAAATGCAAAGAATTATGAGTATTCGGGCAACGAACCTGCTCAAATTAAACTTGCAGTCAAAGAAGATTTTCTGCGTGAAAAATACAACGAGAATATGCTCTTTTCTATCGGTGAATTGGAATGTATTTTTATGTCAGATGTTTTCAATAAAAAAATTCTGAAATATAATGCAATATTTCTCCATTCGTCTGCAATCCTTTATAAAGGCAAAGCGTATCTTTTTTCTGCCGATTCGGGAGTGGGCAAGTCAACGCACACAAAACTGTGGATAAAAAAATTCGGCGCTGAAAATGTACAGATAATCAATGATGATAAACCGATTATAAGATTTATTGACAATGATTGGTATGTGTACGGTTCGCCTTTTGATGGTGGAACGGGCATAAATAAAAATATCCGTGCAAAACTCGGCGGCATTATTTTTCTTGAAAGGGCAGAGGAGAACAGTATTGAAGTCCTTGACAAAAACAGTATTTTTTCAAGAATATATAAAAATACGATTAAATTTTCTCTTGATGATGAATATGCGGGATATATGTTAAATACGGCTGATAAGTTGATTAAGGAAAATTATTTCTATTTGCTAAAATGCAATATGAATATTGAATCGGCGGAAATTTGCGAAAAATTTTTACTGACAGGAGATAGCTATGGAAAAGCTGAAAAAAATACTTGATTCCGAAACCAATAAGTGGATAGTAAAAAAAGCCAAACCACAGGTTTTCGGTATTATAATTATGTCTGTTATTTTCGGCGGAATGGCATATCTCGGTGTTGCGGTCGCTACTTTGTCGAGAGGTATTGTGGATTCGGCGGTTAACTCTGATGTCGGCGGAATTGTGTATTTCGCAATTATACTTATTTCACTTACGATCGCACAGCTTGTCATAAGAATTATAAGTAAGGTGCTGACTTTCAATGTATCGTCAAAACTTGAAATTTCTATAAAACAAGATATTTTCGATAATATTATCAGAAAAAAATATAATGAGATTTCAAGCATACACACCGGCGAACTACTTAACAGAATAACAAGCGATGTGTCGGTTTTAGTCAGTTCGATTATTTCTATAGTGCCGAATATGGTGTATTTTATCGTAAAATTGGTTGGTGTTTTTGTCGTACTGTTTGCTATTGATAAAACTTTCAGCCTTGTTTTTGTTTTCGGCGGTGCGCTGATGTTTGTTGTTGTGCTGCTTTTTAAGTCAAAAATGAAAACATTGCATAAGGCGGTACAGGAATCTGATGGTAAGACAAGATCGTTTTTTCAGGAGATTTTTTCAAGTCTGCTTGTGGTAAAAGTTTTTGGCGCTGAAAATAAGGTGTCTGAAAATGCTATGAATTTGCAACAGAATAATTTTAAAATAAAACGAAAAAGAAATTATATCTCTATAGTTGCCACAACCGGATTTTCTTTTATATTTGCCCTCGGATATATGTATGCTTTAATTTGGGGTGCTTTTGCAATCAGCGACCATACCATTACATACGGTGTATTGACTTCTATGCTTGCGCTTGTGTCGCAAATTCAAGGCCCTGTTCGTGGTATCAGCAGTATTTTGCCATCATATTATTCTGCTCTTGCAAGTGCGGAGCGACTTATGGATATTGAAAATCTCGATAATGAAGATGTGGTAAATAATTCTGCAATCGATACCGAAAAGCTGTATGATAAGACAGAAAAAATAGTTTTTGATAATATTACTTTCAGCTACGGCAGGGAAAATGTGCTTGAAAATACAAGTCTTGTGCTAAAAAAAGGTGATTTTGCATTGCTTGCGGGAATTTCGGGAATAGGCAAAAGTACGCTTACAAAGCTTTTGCTTAATGTAATTTCACCCGATAAAGGCGAGATTTATCTTTCACTTTCAAACGGAGAAAATGTGTTTGTCGATAAAAATATAAGATGTATGTTTTCGTATGTACCGCAAGGTAATTTTCTGCTTTCGGGTACAATCAGAGATAACATTGCATTTGTGTCGAATAATCCCGATGACGAAAGAATTATTGAGTCTGCGAAAATTGCCTGCGCTTATGATTTTATAAACAGATTGCCAAATGGACTTGATACTGTCGTGGGTGAGAACGGAAAGGGCTTGTCGGAGGGTCAGATACAAAGAATTGCGATTGCGAGAGCGGTTTACTGTAATTCTCCGATTATTATTTTTGATGAGGCGACCTCGGCACTTGACGCCGAAACAGAAGTTCAACTGCTTAAAAATCTTAAAACACTCAAAGATAAAACTTGTATTTTGATTTCTCATAAAATGGCGGCAAAAGAAATTTGCAACAAAGAAATTGTAATTAAGAATAAAAAAATTATTTCTTACGATATTTAGGTGGGTACAAGCAAAATCTTACTCCTGACTGAATACTTATAATTAGGTATAAATCCGATTATAAGCATTGTCAGGGGTGATTTTTTGATTGAATTAATTAATTTTCTGGGGCAGTACCTTTGCTTTTTTATTCTTCATATCTGCGGAAACGGCTCTTTTCCAAAACCTCTTTCCGAAAAAGAGGAGCACGAGTATCTTGTGCGGAGTGCAAAAGGGGATATAGAGGCGAGAAATATTCTTGTTGAACATAATTTAAGGCTTGTGGCACACATTATAAAAAAATATTACGGCAATCAGAGTGAACAAGATGATCTTGTGTCAATCGGCACTATCGGACTTATAAAAGCGATAAATACCTATGACATAAGCAAAAAAATTAAGCTTTCAAGTTATGCGTCACGATGCATCGAGAATGAAATATTAATGCATTTCCGTAATGCTAAAAAGACGGCGCAGGATATTTCACTCAACGAAGCGATTGACAGCGATAAGGACGGAAATCCGCTGACTTTGCTTGATATAATGGCGGTTGATGACAATATACTTGAGCAGATTGATTTTCAACTCAACAGTAAAAAGCTCGGTCAGTTTATTAACGAAGAACTTTCACCAAGGGAAAAAATGATAATTGTTATGCGCTACGGACTTGACGGGAGCGAGCCGCTTACGCAGAAAAAGATTGCACAGAAACTGAATATTTCCCGTTCGTATGTAAGCAGAATTGAAACCAAGGCTTTAAAACTTTTACGAAAACGCTTTGATAACAGTTCAAATTTATAAATTATTTTAAAGAAAAAAGGCGGTCGAAAGACCGTCTTTAGTTATGAGCCTATGCTGTTGATGAGGTTTTGCATTTCCTGTTTGGATGAAACATTGTGCGCTTTTTCAAGCACGATTTCTTTTTCGCTTTTTTCCATTTGAGCAAATTTTTGCATTGCACTTTCATTTTTTGCAAGTGCATTTACAAAGCCTAACGGCATATCTTTATACATTTTTCATCACCGATATTATTATTTTCAGTTTTGAAAATAATATTCATTTAGATAAATTATTGTTTAGCGAAATGATTTACCAAACAATTATAAAAGTTTGGTCGACCTTTTTAAAGGTCGTGTGTGGGCAAAGCCCACAAATACTTTCCGTTTATGCAATCTGACGATAGCCAAACAGCTTGCTGTTTGGCGGCTTGAACACAACGGAGAATGCCATTAAATGCGATAGCAACAAGAAAGACATTCGATATATAATGAAAAGTTAATGATTTCTTTTCTAAAAGGCTGTCGCCTGTTTTAACAAACTTAGTTTTAGCACGCAAACAGCGTGGCTGTTTGCGCCTGATAAATTGTTATATTGGAAGATTCTTATGGACGTTGCCCAAACCCGCAATTTTTGAAAAAATTGAGTAAACTTTTTTGCTTTTGGGAGGATAATTTAGCGTTAGCTAAATTTCAATCCCCGACCGACACTCCGCTAAACCATAATTTAGCTCAACTTTCGATAAAGAAACAACAAAAAAGGACAGGCACAAAGCCTGTCCTAAAATTTTGATTAATGGCAATGACAATCGTCGCAGTCGCCGATTTCACCTACGATAGGTGTTGGGTCGATACCGTTTCTTTTGTAGTAGTCTGCAAGAGCAGCCTTGATAGCCTGCTCGGCAAGTACAGAACAGTGAACCTTTACAGGCGGAAGTCCGTCAAGAGCCTCCATAACTGCCTTGTTTGTAAGTTTTAAAGCCTCATCAATAGATTTACCCTTGATAAGCTCTGTTGCCATACTGCTTGTAGCAATAGCTGCACCGCAACCAAAAGTTTTGAACTTAACATCTACAATAGTGTTGTCCTTAACTTTGATATACATTTTCATAATGTCGCCACATTTTGAGTTACCAACTTCACCGATGCCGTCGGCATCAGGAATTTCACCAACATTTCTTGGGTTGGCAAAGTGGTCCATTACCTTTTCTGAATAAGCCATAACTAAGCCTCCTGTTTATTTATTAAGGGCTTCTTGAGCCTCTTGCTTTTTAATTTTTTCCCAGAGAGGTGACATATTTCTTAAGTATGTTACAACCTGCGGAATAACCTCGAGCATATAGTCAACATCTTCGTCTGTAAGCTCTGCCGAGAAAGAAAGACGCATACTGCCGTGTGCGATTTCGTGAGGAAGACCGATAGCGAGAAGAACATGGCTTGGGTCAAGGCTGCCCGAAGTACAAGCTGAACCCGAAGACGCCGAAATTCCGTTCATATCAAGTCTTAAGAGCAGGCTTTCGCCTTCAATGCCCTCAAAGCACATATTTACATTGCCGGGTAAGCGGTGAACTCTGTCGCCGTTTACTCTTGAACGCTCAATTTTGAGGAGTCCGTCAATAAGTCTGTCACGCAATTTTTCAAGATGCTCTCTTCTTTCGTCCATTGTGTCAACGGCCTCCTGAAGAGCTGCGTCAAGACCTACTACTCCCGCAACATTTTCTGTACCGGCTCTTTTATTTCTTTCCTGAGCACCGCCGTCAATTAAATTCTCTAATCTGATACCTCTTCTTACATAGAGAAGTCCGATGCCCTTAGGTCCGTGTAATTTATGAGCAGTCATTGAAAGCATATCAATATTCTGCTCCTGAACATTTATTTTTACATAGCCGGCAGCCTGAACAGCGTCGGTATGGAAAATTACTTTGTGCTTTTTGCAAATTGCTCCGATTTCGGTAATTGGCTGGATAGTACCGATTTCATTGTTTGCATACATAATAGATACAATAGCTGTATCTTCTCTGATAGCGTTTTCTACATCTTCGGGATGAACAATACCGTTTTCGTACACATCAAGGTAAGTTACCTCAAAGCCCTCTTTTTCAAGAGTCTGGCATGTGTGAAGAATAGCGTGATGCTCAAACTTAGAAGTGATAATGTGTTTTTTGCCTTTTGCCTTAAGGGCTCTGCAAACGCCCTTTAATGCCCAGTTGTCAGATTCACTGCCGCCTGAGGTGAAGTATATCTCATTAGCATTAGCAGCACCAAGGTTTTTTGCAATATTTTCTCTTGAGTTTTCAAGAATTTCCTTGGCTTTACCGCCTATTCTGTAAAGGCTTGACGGGTTGCCGTAGTACTCGGTGAGTACAGGCATCATTTTTTCAAGCACTGTAGGCGATATAGCTGTTGTAGCGGAGTTGTCTGCATAAATATATCTCATACTTGATAATCTCCTATCTATATCTATATAAAAATCGGTCAGTCAGGCTTTTGAAAACTTGTGCGCCTCGGCAACCGCCAAACGGTCGCAACGCTCGTTTTCGGGATGTCCTGCGTGACCTTTTACCCATACAACATCAACATTATGAATATCACATAAAGACAGCAGCTTGTCCCAAAGCTCGGGATTAAGCGCTTTTTCTTTTTTGTTGCGCATCCAACCGTTTGCTTTCCATTTTTTAGCCCAACCGAGCTTTAATGCGTTGCAAACATATTGAGAATCGCTGTACAGAGTTACATTGCAAGGCTCTTTAAGGAGTGAAAGCGCACCGATTACGGCACTAATTTCCATACGGTTGTTTGTGGTGACGGCTTCTCCTCCCGAGATTTCTTTTTCGTGCTCATTATATCTCAAAATCGCACCCCAGCCACCGGGTCCCGGATTGCCGCTGCAAGCTCCATCTGTAAAAATTTCAACTTGTTTCATTTGCAATTCTCCTTAGCTGATGTTCAACCTATATTATAATACGCAAAATCACCAAATGCAACCATATTTTATGTTTATTTTTTCAATTTAATTATATTATTTACGGAATTTATTAAATCATAATTCTTAATTTTAAAATCTTCCGTAATTATGATTTTAAAATTCAAATATTGAGCATACTAAAATAGAAATATATGGAATGTTTACTTAAATGTAATATTAAAATTGTCTTTTAATTCTTTAACACGCTTGACATTGCTCTTTGATTTGCGGTACAATAAAGAAGATTACAATTAGGATTTAATCTGTATTAAATACGGATTCAAAATATATTTATACTGTATATAATAATTAATATTTCATTTTGCTGATATGACCGTTTTATATCAGAACTTTGTATTTATTACGAATTTTCAGGCTTTATATTTTGATACATACAAAAGGAATTTATGCCTGTATTGTGTGAAATGTTAATTTTAATAAATTTTAAGAAATATGGAGGTAAATTTGTGAGTACAGAATTTAAGTACGATAATCGAAGAAAAAGCAACTGCTACAATAAGTACTCAAAAGGTAAAAAAAATTACGGAGGGTCTTCTTACAAGCCGTCGCAGGGCAAGGGAGCATCCGAATCTTTTAAGGGAGGTACTTTTAAGGGCGGTAATAAAAATTTTAAATATTCAAAGAATTACCGCAAAAAGCCTTATCAAAAACAGTTTAAACCGATTAAAAACAAGCCGTCTGTAAAGATTGCTTTCCTTGGAGGGCTTAACGAAATCGGCAAGAACATTACAATGATTGAGTGCGAGAACGATATAATTCTTGTTGACTGCGGTATGGCTTTCCCTGACGGAGATATGCTCGGTGTTGACCTCGTTATCCCTGATTTTACTTATATCGAACAGAATCAAGACAAAATCAGAGGTATTGTGCTTACTCACGGTCACGAAGACCATATCGGCGGACTTCCGTTCTTACTTGGCAGAGTGAATATTCCGATTTACGGAACTGCGCTTACTCTCGGACTTGTAGGCAACAAACTCAAGGAACACAGCCTTTATAATGAGTCAAGCCTTAACAGAGTTAATGCAGGCGAAACAATTAAACTCGGCTGTATGAGTGTTGAGTTTATCCATGTAAACCACTCAATTCCGGATGCGGTTGCATTTGCTATCCGCACACCTGCAGGCACAATTGTGCATACAGGCGACTTTAAAATTGACTGCACACCTATTACAGGCGATATGATTGATTTGTCGGCTTTTGCCCGTGTAGGAGATGAGGGCGTATTGGCTCTTCTTGCTGAAAGCACAAACGCAGAGCGTCCCGGTTACACACAGACCGAACGCACGGTTTCGGATAGTTTTGACAATCTTTTCAGAAGAGCGGAGCACGACAGAATTATTATTGCAACCTTTGCTTCAAATGTAAACAGAGTACAGCAGATTATTAATTGTGCGGAAAAATACGGAAGAAAAGTAGCTTTTTCGGGCAGAAGTATGGTCAATTATATGGCTGTAGCAAGCGAGCTCGACTATCTTAGCGTGCCTGAAAATATTTTAATTGACCTTGATATGCTTGACAGATACCCGAGAGAGCAAATTGTTCTTGTTACTACAGGCAGTCAAGGCGAACCGATGAGTGCGTTGTCAAGAATGGCATATTCAGACCACCGCAAAGTTATGGTCGGCGAGGGTGACTTTATTATCATTTCTGCCAATCCTATTCCCGGTAACGAAAAAACAGTCGGAAATGTTGTTGACGAACTCCTCAAAAAGGGCTGTAAGGTCGTTTACGAATCAATGTATGAAGTTCATGTTTCGGGACATGCTTGTCAGGAAGAACTTAAGATTATTCATAAACTTGTAAAACCGAAGTACTTTATCCCTGTTCACGGCGAGCAAAAGCACCTAAGAAAACACGCCGATCTTGCTATGTTCCTCGGTATGGACAGAAAAGATATTTATATCGGCGATGTCGGCAGTTGCATTGAAATCAACGAAAACTATATGAAAGAATTGCCTGCCGTACCTGCGGGAAAGGTATTTGTTGACGGTCTTGGAGTAGGTGATGTCGGAAGTATTGTACTTCGTGACAGAAAGCACCTCGGACAGGACGGACTTATCATTATCGTTGCATCTCTCGATGTTTATGACGGTCATGTTATCAGCGGCCCTGATATTGTATCAAGAGGCTTTGTATATGTTCGTGAGAGCGAGGGTTTGCTTGACGAGGTAAGACAGGTTGCAAACAACATTCTTGAAGATTGTGCAGACAACAACATTCATGAGTGGGGTATAATCAAGAACAGAATTAAAGATGATGTTTCCAAACTTATCTCACAAAAAACACGCAGAACCCCAATGATTCTTCCGATTTTACAGGAAGTATAATATAATTAAAAATCTACGAAAGGAAGGGTTTGAATTGAAGAAGAAAAGTTTTACGACTATGCCGACATTTGTTATATTTTCGGTTGCAATGCTTGCTATGTCTTTTGCATCATACAGCTATGACCCGATGCTTTGCTACATTGAGATTGCCGTGTCGGTTGTAACCGCAGGTATAGTTGTCGTTTCGACCCTTCGCTTTCGTAACTATATAGCTGCCACCGTTCGCAGTACAGCCGAGAAAATCAACGGATTTAATCCCGAATTTCTTGATAAATACAAAATTCCCGTCACGGTGCTTGGTGCAGAGGGCGAGATAATTTGGAGCAATACAAGGTTCAGAAAGCAGTTCTGCAACGGTAAAAATCCCGAAGGCGATATGATTTCGCCTTACATAGGCGGCAAGAAAATAACAGAAGTCGCCGACCACGAAACATTTGAAACCGCCTGCAACGGCAATGAATTTGTAGGCTTTGTCATCTCTACAAACGAGGGATATGTTTGTTATTTTGTGGAGAATACATATTACAGGCAAATTGTGCGTGAGTACAATGCAACCCGTCCTTGTGTAGCGATTATTACTTTTGATAACAGCGATGACTTTTCAAACGAATCCGATGAAATTTATTCCGAGGTTTCTCTGAATGTTCAGTCGTTCTTGCAGAGATGGGCGAACGAGTATAACGCTTTGTTTAAGATAATCGGCAATAACCGTTATATGATTATCTTTAAAGAAACCGATGTTGACAAACTTGTTGAACAAAAGTTCCCAATATTACAGGAAATTCACGGCATAAAAGCGGGTCAGCATACCGCTACGGTATCTATCGGTTTGTGCAGAGGCATAAACTCTCTCAAAGACAGCGAAACCAATGCGAGAAAGGCGCTTGATATGGCGCTTGGCAGAGGCGGAGATCAGGTTGCTATTATAAGCAACAATATTTACGAATTTTTCGGAGGTACTTCCGCTACTTCCGAAAAGGTCAGCAAGGTGCGTATGCGTGTTATTGCAAATGCAATCAAGCGTACGATAAACGATTGCGATAAAGTTTTTGTTATGGGGCACAGATTTTCTGACCTTGACTGTATCGGTGCGGCTATCGGTATGCAGTCGGTTATGGAAAAATCTTTTAATCTGTATTCAAAAATAGTTGTTGATAAAACAAAAACTATGGCTGAAAAGCTGATTGATTATGCAGAGAAAAACATAGGAAAAGATATATTTATTACCCCCGATGAGGCAATGAAGCAGGTTACACCAAAGACTTTGCTTATCATTGTTGATACTCATTTGAGAAATTCTCTTGAAAGTCCACAGCTTTACGATGAATGTAAAAAGGTCATTGTTATTGACCATCATCGCAGAGCGGTTAATTATATAGATAACGCACTTGTTTTCTGCCACGAGCCGTTTGCTTCGTCTGCGTGTGAAATGTGCAGCGAGATTATCAGTTGCATTGATGATAAAGCAATCGGATATGCACAGGCGGACGCTTTGCTTGCGGGCATTATGCTTGATACAAAGAATTTTGTTTTAAAAACAGGTGTAAGAACCTTTGAAGCAGCCGCATATTTGAGGAGAAGAGGCGCTACTACAATTAATGTAAAGCAGATGTTCTCCGATTCAATTGAAACTTACCGTGAAAAAGTAAGCATAGTATGCGATGCAAAAATATACAGAAACTGCGCAATTTCAATCGCAAAGGGCGCTGACGGTGATGTAAGACTTGCCTCTGCGCAGGCAGCAGACGAATTACTCACGCTTGAAAATGTAAAAGCCTCTTTTGTAATTTATGAAAGCGGCGGTAAAATTTGTATTTCCGCACGCAGCTTTGGCGCTGTAAATGTGCAGATTATTATGGAAAAGCTCGGCGGTGGCGGACATCAGACAATGTCGGCTACACAGCTTAGTGATATAAATAAAGAACAGGCTCTCAAGATGCTTATCGAAGTTATAGATACAAATCTTGAGGATGCAAGTTGCAAATAGCAGAAAGGAACGACAATTATGAAAGTAATACTTTTGCAGGATGTTAAGGCACTTGGCAAAAAAGGCGACCTTGTAAATGCTTCTGACGGATATGCAAGAAATTTTCTTCTTCCTAAGAACCTTGCAAGAGAGGCAAATGCACAGGCTATGAATGAATATAGAAACGCTGAAAACTCAAAGAACTTTAAGATTGCTACCGAGAAAAAGCAGGCAGAGGGTTACAAAGCACAGCTTGAGGGCAAAACCTTTGAGATGAAAGCAAAAGCAGGTCAGGGCGGCAAGCTTTTCGGCAGCATTACCGCAAAGCAGGTTGCCGAGGAAATCAAAAAACAGTATAATATCAACATAGACAAGCGTAAGGTTGTTCTTGAAAGTGATATTAAAGAATTCGGTTCTTACAAAGCCGATGTAAAACTTTATTCGGGTATTGTTGCAAACATTACCGTTAAGGTATCAGAGGCTTGATTTTATTTACGATTGCAAAGGAGGGGTGACAAATGGCGGATAATCAAATTTCAAGTAGCTACGATGGACTTCATATGCCGTACAGTCCCGAAGCTGAACAGGCATTGCTTGGTGCGATTATTCTTGAAAGCGATGTTTTTGATAAAGTAATTGAATACATCAAGTCCCCCGATTATTTTTATGTTTCACTGCATAAGCTGATTTTCAAGACGATGACCGAGATGGTCAACTTCGGCGGCAAAATCGACTTTGTCACATTGCTTGAAAAACTTAAGCAGACAGGTTCGTTTGACGAAACAACAGGCAAGACATATCTTTATGACCTTGTAAACAACTGTCCGTCAATATCCAATGCCGAGGCTTATGCGGAGGTTATAAGAGATAAATACAATATCCGCAGGCTTATTACCGCTGCAAGAGAAATCATTGATGATGCTACGGCAGGCACGGAAGATACATCTGTTATTATTGACTCTGCCGAGCAGAAAATCTTTGACATAAGACAGGGTAACGAGAAAAAGGGACTTGAGAGAATTAACTCTGTTATTATGCAGACTTTTGACAGACTTGACGCTCTCAACAGCACAACAGACGACAGTATGAAACCTGTTTCTACGGGTATCGGCGACCTTGACCGAGTAATTACGGGTCTTAACCGAAGCGACCTTATTTTGCTCGCCGCCCGTCCGGGTATGGGTAAAACGAGTTTTGCGCTGAATATTGCACGATATGTTGCCTGTACGGCTAAAAAAACGGTTGCTTTTTTCTCTTTGGAAATGTCAAAAGAACAGCTTGCCAGCCGTTTATTGTCGGCAGAGGCTCTTATTGAAGGTACAAAGCTGAGAATAGGTAAGCTAAACGATGAGGAATGGGACAGACTTATTCCGGCAAGCGATATTCTTGGCAAGTCGGAGCTTTATCTTGACGATTCACCGGGTATTACCATTACCGAAATGAAATCAAAGTTAAGACGAATGAGAAAACTTGACCTTGTAATTATTGACTACTTACAGCTTATGGGCAGCGGCAGAAGAATAGATAACCGAGTTCAGGAAATTTCTGAAATCACAAGAAATCTTAAAATTCTTGCAAAAGAAATGAATGTTCCCGTTATCACACTGTCACAGCTTTCCCGTGCAAGCGAACAGCGTACCGACCACAGACCGCAGCTTTCCGACTTGCGTGATTCGGGTTCTATTGAGCAGGATGCCGACATCGTACTTTTTCTTTACCGTGAGGGATATTACGATAAAAACGAGGACGATTCTCCGCAGGGTGCAGATCAAAATTCGGGTGAGTGTATTGTAGCCAAAAACCGTCACGGCGAGGCTCGTACGGTAAAAATGCATTGGCAGGGTGAGTTTATGAGATTTACAGGTACGGAGGACAGAAGTGAGTAATCCTTTTTTGGCGGCTGTAAATAAATATAAGCTGATTGAAAAAAATGATTCCGTTGCCGTTGCGCTTTCGGGCGGAGCAGATTCGGTTTCACTTCTTCATATGCTTTGTTCTGTAAAAGAAAAATATAATCTTACATTATATGCAATCCATATTAATCATATGATACGGGGCGAAGAGGCAGAGCGAGATGAAGAATTTTGCAGAGAATTTTGTAAAAAACTTTCCGTCAAACTTTTTATAAAAAAAATAAATGTTCCGTCAATAGCGGAGAAAGAAAAAATCAGTACGGAGCTTTGTGGAAGGAATGTCAGATATAAAGAATTTGACGAGCTTTCCAAAAAGCTTAACTGTAAAATCGCAACTGCACACACGCTTTCCGATAATGCGGAAACGCTGATGATTAACCTTGTAAGGGGCACATCGCTTAACGGACTTTGTGCAATTCCCGAAAGGCGGGATTATATAATCAGACCGCTGATTTTGTGCGACAGAGCGTACATTGAAAATTACTGCCGTGAAAATTCACTTGATTATGTGACCGACAGCACAAACCTTACCGATGATTATACAAGAAACAAAATCCGTCATAATGTAATCACCGAGCTGAAAAAGATAAATCCGAGTTTTGAAGCTTCTTTAAAGCGACTGTGCGATGACGCAAAACTTCTGTCAGTTTATCTTGACAAACAGACAGATAAAGCGGTTGCCGACAGCAGACTTGCTTTCGGATATTCGGCAAAAAAGATTTGTGAGCAGGATAAAATCATACGGCAGAATGTAATCAAAAAAATTTGTGTTGAAAACGGAGCCGATATTCCCGAGCATATTCATATCGAACTTATTGATAATGCTCTTTTTGAAAGCGGTTGTGTTGATTTGTGCGGTAATTTCCGAGCTGTGGTAAAACAGGGAATACTGCGGATAGAAAATACCGAAGCTGTTAATAATTTCAGTGAAGAAATATTTTTTGCCGATGTTATTAATAAAGAATTTACATTTGATAATATAAAATATTTTGTAAAAGAAATTACAGATTTTGACGATTTAACCGATAATCCGATTTATATGTCCGAAAAAGAAACGAAAAATGCCGTGATACGCACACGCAGACAGGGCGATAAGATTTTTTTCAAGGACAGAAATATTACCAAGCCTTTAAGAAAGGCTATGAATGAATTTAAAATTCCGTCTGAATTGAGGGATAAACTTCCGCTTGTGGCAGTGAATAATGAAATATTGTGGTGTGAGGGGATAAATTCGGTTCAGACATCTTATAGTGCAGAAAAAAGAAAATTTATTATAATATGTGAACAAGGGAGGATTTTTTGTGCATAAGGACATCGAAAAAATACTTTACAGCGAGCAGGATATTAAAAATATTGTGAAAAGGCTTGCAAAAGAGATTGAAAAGGATTATAATGGCAAGGACTTTATAATGGTAGGCTTGCTTAAGGGCTGCGTATCGTTTATGGTTGATTTAATGAGGGAAGTAAACCTTGATTTCAGCATAGATTTTCTTGCTGTTTCAAGCTACGGCAACTCAACTGTAAGCTCGGGCAGAGTTAATATTCAGAAAGATATTTCAACTTCTGTTGACGGCAAGCATATTCTCATTGTTGAGGATATTGTGGACTCGGGCAGAACACTTGCTTTTATTTCACAGTATCTTTATGCAAAAAATGCTACGTCTGTAAAGATTTGCACATTGTTCAACAAGCCTGACAGAAGAGTTACCAATATTGATGTTGCTTATGTCGGTTCTGTAATTCCCGACGCATTTATTGTAGGCTACGGACTTGACTATGCGGAGCGTTACAGAAATCTCCCTTATGTAGGCGTTCTTAAGGAGTCTGTTTATTCACAGGATACATAAAATTACGCTTTTAAATTCATAATATAAAAAGGAGTGATTCCTATTGGACAAAAAACTGCGTAACATAATTATTTATATCACTGTTGCGGTTATGGTTGTGCTCGGTGTGGCATTTTTGATGACCAAAAATTCATCTGAAAGTTACACAACCTCTCAACTGGTAAATCTTTTTAAAGAGGACAAGGTTCAGAGTTATACCGTCAACTACGGAACAGGTGCGATTGAAATTACACTTAAAGAGGGTGTAAAACTTAAACCCGCAAAGGACATCGCTACAGCTGACAGCATTATTCAGGATACAACGGATGATAATATCACAGCTACAGATCCTGACGGAAAAAATGCCAAGAGCTCAGCAAAAAATGTTGTTGTAAGAGGTACTCTTGCCGATATTGAAAGATTTATTGACGATGTTTCCGTTTACACCGCATCGGCGGACGAAGCTGTTTCTTATGATTATATCAAAGGCAGTGACAACACACTTTTATATGAATTTTTGCCTATACTTGTAACGGGAATCCTCTTTGTAGTTGTATGGATATTCATTATGAAGAAAATGGGCGGCGGTCTTGGCGGAAAAGAAATGAACTTCGGCAAGGCTAAAATCAAAAATACAAATGACGAAAAGCGCAAAACCACATTTGAAGATGTTGCAGGCGCAGACGAAGAAAAGGAAGAGCTTGAAGAAATCGTTGAATTCCTAAAAGCTCCGGATAAGTATAATAAACTCGGCGCAAGAATCCCTAAGGGTGTACTCCTTGTAGGCCCTCCGGGTACAGGTAAAACATTGCTTGCAAGAGCTGTTGCAGGCGAGGCAGGCGTTCCGTTCTTCTCAATTTCAGGTTCCGACTTTGTAGAAATGTTTGTCGGCGTCGGTGCGTCAAGAGTTCGTGACCTCTTTGAACAGGCTAAGAAGAACTCACCGTGTATCATCTTCATTGATGAGATTGACGCCGTAGGTCGCCAGAGAGGCGCTGGTCTTGGCGGCGGTCACGATGAGCGTGAGCAGACACTTAACCAGTTGCTTGTAGAGATGGACGGCTTCGGAGCAAACGAGGGCGTTATCCTTATTGCCGCAACTAACAGACCTGATGTTCTCGATCCTGCTCTTATGCGTCCGGGCAGATTTGACAGACAGGTAATCGTAAGCTATCCTGACATCAACGGCAGAGAAGCTATCCTTAAGGTACATGCTCGCAAAAAGCCGCTTGCTCCCGATGTTAAGCTCAAGACTATTGCAAAGACAACAGCAGGATTCACAGGTGCAGACCTTGAGAATCTCCTTAACGAGGCTGCTTTGCTTGCTGCAAGAAAGAATAAAAAAGCCATTACTATGGAAGAAATCGAAGAGGCTACAATCAAGGTTGTAGTCGGTGCAGAGAAAAAGACAAGAGTTATGAGCGACAAGGAAAAGAAACTTACCGCTTATCACGAGGCAGGTCACGCAATCTGTTTCCATGAGCTTGCTACACAAGACCCTGTTCACGAGATTTCTATTATTCCGAGAGGTATGGCAGGCGGTTATACAATGCCGTTGCCGTCTGAAGATAAGTCTTACAACTCACGCACAGAAATGCTTGAAGACATCGTAGTATGTCTTGGCGGTAGAGTTGCGGAGGCAATCATTCTTGATGATATTTCAACCGGTGCGTCTAACGATATTGAAAAGGCTACAAAGACTGCCCGTGATATGGTTACAAAGTACGGTATGACTAAGGAACTCGGCTGTATTTGTTACGGCAAAGACAACAGTGCCGTATTCCTTGGCAGAGATATGGGTCATACTCAAGATTATTCAGAGCAAACTGCCGCTAAGATTGACGAGCTTATTCTTGAGATTGTCAACAATGCTTACGACAGAGCAGAAACCATTTTGAAGGATAATATTGATAAACTTCATGAGGTTGCAGCTTACCTTATTAAGCATGAAAAAATGGGCGGCGAAGACTTTGAGGCTGTTATGAACGGCACTTATGTTGAGCCTGTTGAGGCAGAAGATGCCGAATCCGAAGAGGATAATGCAAATACTGCTGAAAACAAAGATAACGAATAATAATTTTTATAGCCTCTCTTTATGAGAGGCTATAATTGCTAAATAAAGGAAAAAGGGGAAAGAGATGGAACACGACAAAATTATAGTAAGAGGAGCTAAAGAGCATAATCTGAAAAATGTCAATGTTGAAATTCCGAGAAATAAACTTGTTGTAATAACAGGTCTTTCGGGTTCGGGCAAAAGCTCGCTTGCTTTTGATACTATCTACGCCGAGGGACAAAGACGCTATGTAGAAAGCCTTTCTTCTTATGCAAGAATGTTTTTGGGACAAATGGACAAACCGAATGTAGAGAGCATTGAGGGATTGTCACCTGCTATTTCCATTGACCAAAAGACCACATCGAAAAATCCTCGTTCAACCGTCGGCACCGTAACCGAAATTTACGATTACCTGCGTTTGCTTTATGCAAGAGTCGGTATTCCGCACTGCCCTGTTTGCGGCAGAGAAATCAGACAGCAGACGGTTGACCAGATAGTAGATAAAATTATGTCTTACGACGAGGGCACAAAAATTCAGGTTTTGGCTCCTGTTGTGCGTGGCAGAAAAGGCGAGCATGTAAAGGTACTCGAAAGTGCAAGAAAATCGGGTTTTGCGAGAGTAAGAGCAGACGGAATTGTGTATGATTTGTCAGAAAAAATTCCGCTTGAGAAAAATAAAAAACATAATATAGAAGTAATTGTTGACCGACTTGTAGTAAAGCCTGAAATTACTTCAAGACTTTCTGACAGTATAGAAACCGCCTCTAAACTTTCAAACGGTATCATTCTTGTGAATATTGTCGGCGGAGAAGATGTAATGTTCTCACAGAAGTATTCATGCCCCGACCATGGTGTGAGTATTGAAGATTTATCGCCGAGAATGTTCTCTTTTAATAATCCGTTCGGTGCTTGCCCTAAATGTACGGGCTTGGGCGTATTTCTTAAGATTGACGAAAATAAAATTATTCCCGATATGAGTAAAAGTGTGCGACAGGGCGCTATAAAAGGAAGCGGCTGGGCAATGGAGGGCAGTTCCATTGCGGCTATGTACTTTGAGGCACTTGCCGAAAAATATAATTTTTCACTTGACGCACCGTTGTCGGAACTATCACCTGAAATTATCAGAATTTTGCTTTACGGTACAGGTGACGAAATCTTGACTATTCACCGTAAATCGGTTTACGGCAGTGGCAGTTACGAGCAAAAATTTGAGGGAATTATAAATAATCTTGAGCGCAGATATAAGGATACTTCGAGTAATTGGATTAAGGAAGAAATCCAAACATATATGTCGGAAATTCATTGCGATGAATGTCACGGCGACAGGCTTTCAAAAGAGAGCCTTGCCGTAACGGTCGGCGGAATTAATATTGCGGATTTCTGTAAAAAATCCGTTGTATCTGCGCTTGAATTTCTTGATACAATTGAGTTTACCGAAAAAGAAAAGATTATTTCTGCCGAGATTGTAAAGGAAATCCGTGAACGACTTAACTTTTTACAGCGTGTCGGACTTGGCTATCTTACGCTTTCCCGTTCTGCAGGAACGCTTAGCGGCGGTGAAAGTCAGCGTATACGACTTGCAACTCAAATCGGCAGCAGTCTTATGGGTGTGCTTTATATTCTTGATGAGCCGAGTATCGGTTTGCACCAGCGTGACAACGAAAAACTTTTGAGCACGCTTAAAAGACTTCGTGACTTGGGCAATACGGTTATTGTTGTTGAGCACGATGAGGATACTATGTACGCTGCCGACTGTATTGTCGATGTCGGACCCGGTGCAGGTGTGCACGGCGGAGAAATTGTGTGCGTAGGCGATGTTGATGAGATCAAGGCTTGCGAAAAATCAATTACAGGTCAGTATCTAAGCCATAAAAGAGTTATTCCTGTTCCCGAAAAACGCAGGGAGGGCAACGGAAAATTTATTGAAATTCTCGGTGCCGCCGAAAACAATCTTAAAAATGTAAATGTAAAGATTCCGCTCGGCAAACTTGTTTGCGTAACGGGCGTTTCGGGTTCGGGAAAAAGTTCACTGATTAATGAGATTTTATACAAAACTCTTGCCCGTGATTTAAACAAAGCCAAGATTATTCCGGGTAAAAACAAGGGCATAAAAGGCATTGAAAATCTTGATAAGGTAATCGACATCAACCAAAGCCCGATCGGAAGAACTCCACGCTCAAATCCTGCAACTTATACGGGTGTGTTTACCGACATAAGAGCACTTTTTGCCACAACTCAAGACGCTAAAATGAAAGGCTTTTCACAAAGCAGATTTTCTTTTAATGTAAAAGGAGGCAGATGTGAGGCGTGTCAGGGCGACGGTATTATAAAAATCGAAATGCATTTCCTGTCCGATGTTTATGTTCCTTGTGAGGTGTGTAAGGGCAAGAGATATAATCGTGAAACCCTTGAGGTGAAGTACAAAGGCAAGTCGATTAATGATGTTTTAGAGATGACTGCCGAAGAGGGAATGGAATTCTTTGCAAATATTCCAAGGATTTACCGCAAACTGAAAACGCTTTGTGATGTGGGGCTTGGCTATATCAAAATCGGTCAGCCTGCTACTACACTTTCGGGTGGTGAGGCACAGCGTGTAAAACTCGCAACCGAGCTTGCAAAGCGACCGACGGGCAAAACGGTGTATATTCTTGATGAGCCGACTACGGGACTTCATATTGCCGATGTTCACAGACTTATTGATGTTCTTCAACAGCTGGTTGATACGGGAAATACGGTTGTGGTTATCGAGCATAACCTTGACCTTATAAAGACTGCCGACCATATTATTGACCTTGGACCCGAGGGCGGAGATATGGGCGGAACTGTAATTGCAGAGGGTACTCCCGAAGAAGTTGCAAAAAATGAAAATTCATTTACAGGTCAGTATTTAAAACCGTTTTTAAATATGAATTAAACAGCGTTGTGGGATAATTATGGTTTAACAAACTGTTATAATTGTTTTACGAATATTTCGATAAACCATAATTTACCTCAACTATTGAAAAACTTAATAAAAATTATTAAACAAAACGCAGGCTGATACTTAGAAATCTAAGTATTGCCTGCGTTTAATAAAAAAATTCTTGACATTTATTTGTTAGTATGCTATTATATTCAAGCTGATTTCAGCAAAATACAACATAATATGGTCTTATTGGAAACGCACATCCTCCGTGATGATAACGAACAACACATAAATATTGTTATCATGGGAGGACTTTATTATGCCAAAAAACAAACTTGAAGATGCAGTATTCACCGCCATTATGGCGACCGTTATGGTGTACGGAATGATTATTTACAATGTTGCACTTAATACGGGCAAGGTTGACGGAACAACTTTTCTTGCGGCAACGCACGAACTGATTTTTATGGCTCCGATCGCTTTTATTCTTGAATTTTTTATAGTCGGCAAAATTGCCGCAAAACTTGCGTTTACGGTAATGAAACCCACTGACAGACCGCAGTTTATTACATATGCAATTTCAATATGTATTTGCTGTATTATGTGTCCGATAATGAGTCTTATTGCAACCTGTTTGTTCAAAATACCGTCAGTCGGTACATGGGTGCAGACATGGGCGCTTAATTTTCCGATGGCTATTTGTTATCAGATGTTTTATTGCGGCCCGTTTGTTCGTCTTGTTTTCAGATTAATTTTCCGCAGAGGAAAAAACAAAGAAGAAAACAAGCAGATTTCTGCGGAAAAAGATTAATATATTTTAGTTACAAAAGATATACAGTTGATTTAATTTTCATTGTATATCTTTTTTATTTATTAGAATTTGTTGATGCTAAATTATCCTTTTATAAATTATCAAACAAACTTAGCTGTATATTCTGATTTTCATATTTATTTTCGTATTTGCGAAGGTATGAAAACACCCTGTCAATTCCAAACATAATTCCCTCATTTTGACAGACATTTTCAATCCTTTTCATAAGGTAATCGCTGTTCGGACTTAAAACTTCATATGAATTTCCGTAGGTTCTCATATATCGTTCTTTCATACCGGGGAAAAATCTGTCGAGTTGACTGTAAAAATATTCTCTGTCGCCGTTTCGCAGTGTAACTCCTATGTTAAAGCAAATAATGCCCTTAACGCCCGATTTGACACAATAATCAAGCAAAGCGTCTATATTTTCTTTGGTGTCGTTTATAAACGGTAAAAACGGAGAGAGCCATACAACAGTCGGAATTTTAGCCTTTTGAAATTCTTTCAGAGTATTTACTCTTTCTTCGGTTGTCGAAACATTGGGTTCAAGAATTTTACAAAGTTTTTCGTCGGCGGTTGTAAGAGTCATTTGCAGTACGGATTTGCTCTTTCGATTAATTTTTTCAAGAATATCAATATCACGCATAACGCTTGACGATTTAGTATGAACGGTAACTCCGAAAGAATATTTTTCTATAATTTCAAGGCATTTTCTCATAATTCTTAAATCTTTTTCAAGCGGAATGTATGGGTCGCTCATAGCGCCCGTACCAATCATACAAGGTTTTCTTTTAGACGATAAAGCCTTTTCCAGAAGTTCGGGTGCGTTTTCTTTTACTTCAATATCTTCAAATTTATGTTTCATCTGATAGCAGTCACTGCGTGAATCACAGTAAATACATCCGTGCAGACAACCTCTGTATATATTAATGCCGTTTGAGGCGGATAAAATTCCCTTTTCTTTGACTTTATGCATAAAATACCTCAATTTTCTTTTACTTCAACAAACCATTTATTTTCTTCGAGAAAAATATATCTTTCTTTTCCTAAAATTCTGCAGGTATATCGAATACCGCAACCGCCTGCTTTTAAAGAGGTGGCATAGCGTACATCTATTATGCGGTCGATGGGATAGCGTTTGTTGTCATCCCAGAAAATATAATTCGGTACGAGGCTGCCGTCACAGTCAAATGTTGCAGTAACCTTAACATATTTCTTAAACATAATAGCCTCCGATAAGCGTTAGTTCACAGATAACCGACAGGGTGAATTGTGTGTTCGTCTTTTGGATTAAAGGCAGACAGCCCTCTGTCGGTTAAAAGTGATGCGGGACGAATGATATAATTGCCAAAGCGTTGCTTTAATTTATCCAAGGTTTTATCAAGCTTTTCTTCTGCGATTATTTTTCTTTCGTCCGAAAAAATATCCATTTGTCTGGGAATGTTATTGTGTGCAAAATCCGTAACTGATACGCCGATGCTTCTTAGAGGTGATTTATTGTCAAAATTCTCTTTGAACAGTGCCATAGCGGCTTTTGTAATGTCGCTTGTCAGGGAAGTGTAGGTATTTAAAGTATGTTGCCTTGTAATTGTGGAAAGCCCCGTGTCACGCATACTCACACACACAGTTTTGCCCACAAATCCTTGTTCACGCATTCGTCTGCATACGCTGTCGCAAAGGACATAGGCTATAACCTTGATGTCGTCAAGATTTTTTAAATCACGCACCGCCGTGGTTGAATTTCCTATAGATTTTACCTCTGAATATTCACCGATTCGAGCAACGGGTGAGGAATCATATCCGTTTGCAAAGCCGTAAATCAGGTCGCCCCATTTGCCGAGGTGAGTCCTCAACAGACCGATTGGAGCATTTGCAATGTCGCCTATGGTGTATATTCCTATCTGTTCAAGTTTTTTTCGTGTAGCACCGCCTACATACAGCAAATCGCCGGCAGGTGAATTCCATACAAGCGTCTTGTAGTTATCCCGTGTAATGCAGGTGATTGCGTCAGGCTTTTTGTAATCACTGCCGAATTTGGCAAAAATCTTGTTAAAGCTGACACCTATGCTTACCGTGATACCGATTTCGTCCTTTACACGCTGTGAAATCTCCTTGGCAATGGTGAGTGCGTCATTTTTATAGTCTTCTGAAATGTCAAGCCACGCTTCATCGAGACCGAAAGATTCGACCATATCGGTGTAATCGGAGTAAATTCTGCGTACCTTGTAGGAAAACTTCTTGTAAACATCAAGTCTTGCGGGAACAGTCAGAAGTTGAGGGCATTTTTTCTTTGCCTGCCATATAGCTTCTCCTGTTTTTATATTGTACTTTTTTGCCTCTTCGTTTTTCGCAAGGATGATTCCGTGTCTGTTCTCGGCATCACCGCTCACCGCAACGGGTAAATCTCTTATATTCGGATTTAAAAGACATTCCACGCTTGCATAAAAACAGTTGCAGTCGCTGTGCAGAATAGCACGGTCATTTTTATATAGCTTTGAATTTACTGTGTCACAAATTTTCATACAAAATCATCTCGAACAAATGTTTTATTAAATTATAGAACAGATGTTCTTAAAAGTCAAGAGGTAATTTAAAATTTCTAAATGATTACATTTTGTAACCGTTTGTAACTTTTGCAAAAAATATCTCTTAAATATATGTTTTTATGTATTTAACATCTTTCAACATTCCAAAAAGGAATATTAACATAACTCACATTTTTCCACATATGAACTAAAAATCTAATAATCTGTGAATTATCGACAATATAAATTAACTTTATTTGTTAGTATTCGCTAAATATTATGCTGTTGCAATTGAAATTTCAAAAAAATTTCAATTTTTTAAAAATATTTACAAAAAAGTCTTGTTTTTTTTCTCATAAAGTAATATAATAAGTCTACAATGTTTTTAAAGAATTTTAAAAAAGAAATATAAATTTTGGGGAGAGAGAAAAATGAGACTTCGTAAACAGGATTTGGGCGACAGAAACTTGATTGGACACAGAGTTGAGAGCGTTCGTAAGCAAAAGGGAATGAAACAAAAAGAACTCCTTGCTCAGCTTCAGGTAAGCGGAGTAGATATGAACGCATCGGGTCTTTCTAAGCTCGAGGGACAGATCAGATTTGTAACAGATGTTGAGCTTGTTGCGCTTGCAGACATTCTTGAGGTATCTGTCGATTATCTTCTTGGCAGAGATGAGAAGATTAAAAATTAATTTTGCTTGATTGTTTTTATTATATTATTTCCTACCATTAAAACAGGTGACTTTACAAAAGTAAGGTCACCTGTTCGCTTTGTACGGTTGTTTGTGAAATGAGAAATTCGGACTTTAAAAAGTTTACTTTTTCTCTTGCTGTATTACATCGCATATTCTCTTTATACCTGCGTCTATTTTGTCAACGGAAATACCCGAAAAACTTAGGTTCAGTGCATTGATTTCTGCTTTTTCGGGCATTACCGCAATGTTGTTTTCGTCAAGTTTTTTTCGTATTTCGTTATAATCGGAAATTCCTTTTATTTTTACCGAAATATAAAGCGAGGTTTCGTTGAATATTATCTGTGTGTCGCTGCCAAAATACTTATATACGCAGTCTGTTATTTGTTTGCTTTTTTCAAGATAAACTCGCCTTGCTTTTCTTAAATGAGCGTCAAGTCTGCGGTTTTCAAGATATTTTGCAAGTGCGTTCTGCTCGGTTTTTGAGGCGGTCTGATTTATGTACGGGCTGATTTGTCGGTATTTTTTCAGCAGTTTGTCGGGCAGTACCATATAGCTGATTCTGACCGACGGCAAAAGAATTTTTGAAAATGAGCCGAGATATACCGTGTTTTCAATGTCGTAATTCTGCACGCACGGCATAGGGTGTGTACTGTATCTGAGCTCGCCGTTATAATCGTCCTCAATGATAATGCAATCGTTTTCTTTTGCCCACTTAATAAGCTCAAGTCGGCGGCTTACGGGCATACTCATACCGTTTTCAGCAATAAAATTCGGATTGATAAGCACCATATCGGGATTTATTTTTTCGAGAGAGGATATGGTAATTCCCTTGCTGTCCGTATCAAAATACTTTATATCAAGTCCTAAGGTTTTAAAAATAAATTCCGCCTGAATGTAGCTTGATTTTGCCGTTGCAACGGTTTTGTTCGTGCCCACAAGAGAACACAAAAGGTAGAGCAAAAGCTGTGTTCCTGCGCCCACAACAATGTTTTCGGCACTTGTATTTACGCTCCGCACTCCGAGGCTGTATTTTTGCAGTGCATTTCTAAGCACGGTTTCGCCCTGCGGTTCGCCGTACGACATAAGCATATATCCCGTGTTTATTACCTCTTTGACATACTTTTTCCATTCGTCAATATTAATGATTTTATCGTCAATGCTTTTGCCGCTGAAATCGTAGTCATATCTTTTAATCTGTGCAATTGCGGAGCTGTGCGTATTTTCGCTTTTCTTTGGGGCGTTTTCAAACTGTGCCTCAACATAATATCCGCTTTGCGGCTTGTTTTTGATGTAACCCTCAACGCAAAGTTGTTCGTAAGCTGCGGATACAGTGGTTTTTGATACCTCAAGTCCGCTTGAAAGCTGGCGCACTGACGGCAGCTTTGTATTCTTTACAAGACTTCCGTTTTCCACGGAACGCCTTATTGATGCGTAAATCTGCATATAAAGCGGAGCACAAGAAGTTTTGTCAATAATTATAAAGTCATAGAGCATAGTATCACCCTTAGATATTTTAGCATTTAACTTGTTTTTAAGCAATACGCAAAATAAAAAACGAGAGTAAGACAAATCCTACTCCCGTATAAATTTAATTGTATGTGACAGAGCATTAGAGCGACGCACCGAAATCGCTTACTAAAATCTGACCTGTAAGTGCCTTTGAATTATCGGATGCGAAAAATTCTATAATATTTGCAACATCTTCTGCCATACAAGGCTTTATCTTTAAGTCAGCGTGTTTGCTCATTGCACCAAACATTTTCATATCAAGATTTTCAGGCTTCATATTCATAGTCATAGGTGTAACTATTGTACCCGGACAAATTGCATTACAGCGAATGTATTTGTCGGCAAGAAGTAAAGCGGTATGCTTTGTAATACCGATGATTGCGGATTTGGTGGAAACATAAGCCGCACCGCCACCGCCGTTTACGCCCGCAACAGAAGCAACATTTACGATAGACGAACCCTCTTGCATATATTCAAGAGCCGCACGAATACACTGCATTGTACCGACCTGATTAATTGAAATCAATTTTTGAATTTCAACATCGTCAAACTTATCGATAGGGGCAAGACCGGTGTCGAGAACACCCGCATTGTTTACCAAAATATCAATACCGCCGAATTTATCTACGGTTGCTTTCATAAGATTTTTGCAATCTTCATCTTTTGAAATGTCGGTCAAAACGGTAAGCACATTACCGCCTTCTGCTTTGATTTTAGATGCAACCTCATCAAGAGCCGCCTGTCGGCGTGCACTGATTACAACATTTGCTCCGCTTTTTGCAAAGAGCATAGCCGTTGCGGCACCTACTCCTGAATTACCGCCTGTAATTACAGCGGTTTTTCCTTTTAAATTATACATAAATCCTCCTTTTGCGTACTGTATCTGTAAAAATAATTGTATCATATGTACTTGTTTAAATCAAGTATTTAAAGTCGAAAAGCATTTGCGAAAATTTATATTGCAATATGCTGTTTACGGTTGAATTTTCTGTTATAACAAGGTATAATTAAATATGTATGTAATTCTTACTTTATAAAAAGGGGATAGTTCTATGAACAACTTAGCAGATAAGTTTTTTGAAAGTATAAAGGGTAAAAAAGTCGGTTTTATCGGTATCGGCACAAGTAACTTGCCTTTGATAAAACTGTTTTCGGATAAAGGCGCAGTAGTTTCTGCATATGACAAAAAAGATTTTGAATCACTCGGTGAAAATGCCGTAAAAGCCAAAGAATACGGCGCAGAGCTTGTTTTGGGCGAGGATTACCTCTCAAAACTTGACGGCGACATTATTTTCCGCAGTCCGGGCACACCGTTTTACAGACCTGAACTTGTTGCATTAAGAGAAAAAGGCGTTGTACTCACTTCCGAGATGGAAGTGTTCTTTGACCTCTGCCCATGTAAAATCATTGCAATTACAGGTTCCGACGGCAAAACCACAACCACAACAATTATCTCCGAATTTTTGAAAGCAAGCGGTGTGAATGTACACCTCGGCGGCAACATCGGCAAGCCTTTGCTCCCTGAAATTGAGAGCATTAAAGAGGACGATGTGGCAGTGGTTGAGCTTTCAAGTTTTCAGCTTATTTCAATGAGAAAAAGTCCTGATGTTGCAGTGGTTACAAACCTTGCGCCGAACCACCTCGACATACATAAGGATATGCAGGAGTATGTGGATTCAAAGAAAAACATCGTACTTCACCAGAATGCTTTTTCAAAGGCAGTGCTTAACCTTGACAATGAAATTGCAAATTCTTTCTCTGACAGCGTTCGTGGTCAGCTTGCAAAATTCAGTGTAAAAGAAAGCCTTGCAAACGGCGCTTATCTTGACGGTACAACTGTTTGCTACAGCGACTACGGCAAGGTTACAAAGATTATGGACATCAAGGATATTAAAATTCCGGGTATGCACAATGTTGAAAACTATCTTGCCGCTATTTCCGCTGTATGGGGAATGGTTGATATTGAAACTATTAAGGCTGTTGCAAAGACTTTCGGCGGTGTTGAACACAGAGCGGAGTTTGTAAGGGAGTACAACGGAGTTAAGTATTACAATGATTCCATTGCATCAAGCCCTACAAGAACAGCACTCGGCACGCTCTCGCTCTATGATGAAAAAATCATCATCATTGCAGGCGGTTACGACAAGCATATTCCTTATGAGCCGCTCGGCCCTGTAATCAACGATAAGGTTAAGGTTCTCATTCTTCTCGGCGATACTGCTCCGAAGATTGAAAAAGCCGTTGTTGAGGCTGAAAACTACAACGAAAATGAAATTACAATCATAAATGTTACCAATATGGAAGAGGCAGTTGAGGCTGCCGTAAACCACGCCGAAAAAGGCGACATTGTTTCGCTTTCTCCGGCAAGCGCAAGTTTTGGTTTGTACAAGAATTTTGAGGAAAGAGGAAATCATTTCAAGGCTATTGTAAACGCTTTGAGATAATGTGAATATGAAACAGCTTTTATTTGATTTATGCCGCATAGGCGGAGTATCGGGCAGTGAAGAGCCAATCGCAAAGTTCTGTGCCGAAAAACTCTCTGCCTTTGCTGATACAACTATAGATAAAAACGGAAATGTAATCGCTACACTCGGCAATGCAAATGCAGACAAAACGATTTTGCTTGACGCTCACCTTGACAGAATAGGCTTTATTGTGACTTCGATTAATGAAAACGGTTTTGTTAAGGTTGCCTCCTGCGGCGGAATTGATGTAAGGGTATTGTCAGACGCTGTACTTGTATCTTGTTCAGACGAGCCTGTTAAAGGAGTGGTATGTTGTATGCCTCCGCACCTGTCTGACGGCGGAGAAGATAAAGCAGCTCCTATTGACAAGGTATGGATTGACTTCGGTTTGCCTTATGAAAAGGTAGCCGAGAAAATCAAAATCGGTGATGTTCTTACATTTTACGGCGAACCGAAGGAACTTATGAATAACAGAATTACCGCTCCCGCACTTGATGACAGATGCGGTATTGCCGCTCTTATCAGATGTGCCGAGCTTATCGGTAAAAAAGAACTTTCGTACAAGGTTGTTATTCTTTTGAGCGTTCAGGAGGAAACTTACGGAACAGGTGCTAAAACAGGTGCTTACCGGATTAATGCCGACGAGGCAATTGCCGTTGATGTAAGTTTTGCATCTCAACCCGATGTAAGCGGTCAATATGCAGGCGTTGAACTTGCAAAAGGTCCGATGATTTGCATTTCTCCGATTCTTAGCAAGGCTATGAGTGATAAACTCATTTCTGTCGCTAAGGAAAAGAACATTCCTTTTCAATATGAGCCTATTTCGGGTACAACGGGCACAAATGCTGACCATATTTCTGTTACAAAAAGCGGTGTAGCTTCTGCCGTTGTTTCGATTCCGCAAAGATATATGCATACTCCGATTGAAGTTATTGATATTTCTGATGTAGAAAATACGGCAGCTCTGCTTGCTGAATATATTATCGGCGGAGGTGCTTTTAATGACTGATTTTAAATTGCTTGAAAAACTCTGCACTGTCGAAGGTATTTCGGGTGACGAAGGCAGTGTAAGAGAAATTATTATAAACGAAATAAAGCCGTTTGCCGATGAAATCAAAACGGATAACCTCGGCAACATCATTGTGTTTAAAAAAGGCAAAAACCGAGCAAAGGCAAAACTTATGCTTTCGGCTCATATGGACGAAGTGGGCTTTATGGTAACGGATATTACTTCTGACGGTTACCTTAAATTTGATGAAGTCGGCGGTCTTGACAGACGGGTTGTGCTCGGCAAAACTGTAACCGTAGGCAAAAATAAGGTAAACGGTGTAATCGGTGTAAAGCCTATTCATTTAAGCAAATCAGATGAAAGAACCGCTGTGCCGAAGTACGGCGAAATGTACATTGATATCGGTGCAACAAGCAAAGATGATGCGCTAAGCGTTGTAAGCTATGGCGACAGTGTGAATTTTAATTCTATATACGAAAATAACGGCTATACAATCAAATCAAAGGCTATTGACGACCGTTTTGGCTGTCTTGCGCTTATTGAGCTTATAAAAAGCGAACTTGAGTATGATATGCACTTTGTGTTTGCCGTACAGGAAGAAGTCGGACTGCGTGGAGCAAAGGTTGCGGCGTACAGCGTAGACCCTGAATTTGCCATTGTTGTGGAAACCACAACCGCAGCGGATATTGCAGGTGTTGAAGAAACAAGACAGGTGTGCAATCTCGGTGACGGTGCGGTTATTTCTGTAATGGACAGACGCACAATTTACGATAAGAGAATGTCTGAAATGGCTTTTGAATGTGCCAAGGAAACGGGTGCAAAGGCTCAATATAAAAGAGCGGTTGCAGGCGGCAACGATTCGGGCGTAATTCACCAGAGCAGAGGCGGAGTAAAAACCCTTGCAATTTCACTTCCTTGCAGATATTTGCATAGCAGCGTTACAGTTGCGAATGTAAGCGACTGCGATGATATTATAAAAATTGTGTCGGCACTTGCAAATAAGATTGCAGGTGGAGAATATTAAACGAAAGGATTATGACAGATGATATTGACTGCCGATAATTGCGATAAATTTATCAGCACAATAGAAAGCCTTGACGGACTTGATCCTTTTGCCTGCCGCATAATTTCGCTTTGTACAAGTTACAATCCGCATCTTCCGTTTGTGGATTATTGGACTGTTTTTGATGACGAAAGCAACACTGCAACGGGAGCAATCGCACGAAACGGCACGGATTTTATTCTTTTTCTGACCGATAAAACGGATATAGACGAAGTATCGACTTTTATGCGTGTGGCAGGTGCAGCTTCGGTAATTTGCAGTAATAAATACAGCCTTGATTTGTTCGGATACGAAAAATCGCAAGGTCCTATACTTGTACGCAAAGAGGAATTATCTGAAAGCGATAACTTAAGAATAGACACACCGCAGATAAAAGAGGCTTACGAGCTTATTGCAAAGGCGGCGGATAAATATTTTACTCCGCCGAAATTTGAGGATTTTTATGTGGATATAAACCACAAACTGCGCCACGGCACAATGCGGCTTCTCGGGTTGTATGACGGAAACGACCTTGCGGCTATTGCAATGACTGTTGCGGAAAGCAGGCAGGGCGCTGTAATCGGTGCGGTTGCGTGTCTGCCGAAATTCCGTAACAAAGGTTACGGTACATACATAGTAAATCACCTTACAAATATTCTTGTAAAAGAGGGCAGAAGTGTGTTTGTACACAGGGCGGAGAATGCAAACAAGGCATTTTACGATAATTTAAAATTCAACTGCTTTGACAGCTGGTGTGAATACCATTTTAAAGGATGATAAATTTTGAGTTTTTTTGATATAGACAACAGAATAATCGAGGCCTCGCAAAAGGCTATGGAGCTTTGCAAAAGCAAGCTTGATGAAATTAACGATATTCAGGAATACAATCAGCAGAAGATGATAAAAGCCTTTCAGGAGGCAGGGGTAAGAGAAAGTCATTTTTCGGGTTCAACAGGCTATGGCTATGACGATTTCGGCAGAGATGCTCTCGACCGTGTGTATGCCTATGCTTTTGACGCCGAGGACGCACTTGTAAGACATAACTTTGCAAGCGGCACACATACTCTTACGGTTGCTCTTTTTGGTATTTTAAGACCGAACGATACCATGCTTTCCGTAACAGGTATGCCGTATGATACAATTCGCTCGGCAATCGGACTTGAGGGCAATTATCCCGGGTCGCTAAAAGATTTTGGCATTAACTTTGAAATGGTTGATTTAAAGGCTGACGGCACTGTTGATTACGAGGCAGTCGAGCAGAGAATCAGAGAAGAAAAGCCGAAAATGGTTTATATCCAGCGCTCAAGAGGATACAGCATAAGACCTTCGCTTACATACAGAGAAATCAAAAAACTTTGTGAAATTTCCAAAAAAGCGTCACCAAAGTCAATTATTATGCTCGATAACTGCTATGGCGAGTTTGTTGAAAAGGTTACTCCAATGTCTGTCGGCGTTGATATTATGGCAGGTTCGCTCATTAAGAATGCAGGCGGCGGAATTGCTCCTACGGGAGGATATATCGCAGGTAAAAAAGAACTTGTCGAGATGTGCGCATACAGACTTACAACTCCGGGTACGGGTAAGGAAATCGGTGCAACGCTCGGCAACAACCGTGAACTCTTTATGGGTGCTTATCACGCTCCGTTTGTGTCTTGCGAGGCATTAAAGACGGCAGTGTTTGCATCGGCTCTTTTTGAAATTCTCGGTTATGATACAACTCCTAAATACAGTGAAAACAGGGGAGATATTATTCAGCTTATTATGCTCGGAAACGAAGAAAAGCTTTGCAGTTTTTGCGAGGGAATACAGAGCGGCTCTGCCGTAGACAGCTTTGTAAAGCCCGAACCGTCGGATATGCCGGGTTATGAAAGTCAGGTAATTATGGCGGCGGGTGCGTTTACACTCGGCTCGTCAATCGAACTTTCCGCAGACGCACCGTTAAGAGAACCGTACGCAGTATGGATGCAGGGCGGACTTAATTTCTGTTCGGGCAAACTCGGCGTAATGCTTGCGGCGGATAAGATATTAAAGAAAAGCGAAGAAAATTAAAATATAATTTGACATTTTATTTTTACCGAACTGCTCATAATGTATGGGCAGTTTTTTCTTTTGAGGTTTTTTATCAAAAGGCAGAAAGTTTCGATTTAATAATTAAAAAATTTAGGCCAAGCCTTTTTAAAGGCTTGCGGGTTTGGGCAGCGCCCATAAAATCTTCCGATATAACAATTTATCGTGCGCAAACAGCCACGCTGATTGGCTATCGTTAGATTGCATAAACGGAAAGTATTTGTGGGCTTTGCCCACACCCACGACCTTTGATAAGGTCGACCAAACTTTTATAATTGCTTTTCCGATTTATTCCGCTAAACCATAATTTAATAATCTTCCAAAGCATTTAAGACAGAACCTCTTTTAAATAACACATAAATTCCGACTTTGCATAATATACCATTGTAGAGAATAATTATTGTGCGGGTGTTAAAAATGAAAAAATCAGAGCTAAAAGCCTTTGGCATAATTGGTGGAGATAAACGGCAGCTTTTTCTTGCAAAGTCAATATCAGACTGTTGTTACGATGTAATTCTCGGCGGTTTTGATAAGCTGAAAAGCCTCGGTGCGATTGAAATATCCGACATAAAAACCGCAATTTCAAAATCAGATGCAATAATTTTCCCTTTGCCGTCAATTTGCGCAGACGGTACGGTAAACACGCCGTTTTCGGACAACAAAACAAGGCTTGACGAAGAAATGATTTCTCTTTTAAAAGAAAAGCCGATATTTGTTGCTATGAAAAATAAATTTTTAAAAGCATATCCGCAGCTTGCAGACTGCGAGGTTTACGATTATTCGGCAAAAGAGGAATTTGCGGTTGCCAATGCGTTGCTCACCGCCGAGGGAGCGGTTGAAATTGCGATGAATGAGTACGAGGGAACGATTTTTGACAGCAAATGCCTTGTTTGCGGATTTGGCAGAATAGGAAAAATGCTTGCAAAAATGCTGAAATCTCTTAATGCACAGGTCACGGTAAGCGCAAGAAACGAAGTCGATTTTGCGTATATAGACGCACTCGGCTGCAAACACATCAACACAAATGCTCTCAAAAGCGTAAAGGGATACGACCTTGTTTTTAATACAATTCCCGTTATGATTTTTGACAGCGACTTGCTTATGAATACAGACCGCAACACCATTATAATAGACCTTGCCTCACTTCCGGGAGGAGTGGATTTTGAGGCGGCACGCAGGTACAAAACCGATGCCGTTCGTGCCTTGTCATTGCCCGGTAGAACCGCACCAAAGGCAGCGGGAGAAATTATCAGAAAAACGATTTTTAACATAATCAAGGAGGTTTACAGGTGACAAAAGCAACCATTGGCTATGCAATGTGCGGTTCCTTTTGCACCTTTTCACAAGCCTTTGAACAAATGCAGAAGCTTGTTGATTCAGGCTACAGGGTACTTCCGATAATGTCAGGTAACGCCTACTCAACAGATACTCGATTTGGCAAGGCAGAGGAAATGGTTAAAACTTGCGAGGATATAACAGGAGAAAAGGTACTTCACACCTCGGTGCAGACAGAGCCGATAGGACCGAAAAAAATGTGCGATTTACTTCTGATAGCACCTTGCACAGGCAACACACTTGCAAAGCTGTCGCTCGGCGTAACCGACACCTCGGTAACAATGGCGGCAAAATCACATCTGCGTATTCTGCGGCCTGTACTTTTGTGCGTTGCAACAAACGACGCACTCGGAGCGTCTGCGCAGAACATAGGCAGACTTATGAACACAAAGAACATTTATTTTGTCCCGATGCGGCAGGATAATTGCATTAAAAAGCCAAATTCACTTGTGGCTGATTTTTCTAAAATAGAAGAATGTGTAGAGCTTGCACTGCAAGGCAAACAACATCAGCCGATATTTATATGATACAAAACAACAGTTCCGATTTCTGAATAAGTCAGTCAAAAACGGAAAATATACAAAACGCCCCTTTACGGTATAATGCAATCAAAATTACCGTAAAGGGGATTTTTATGGCAAAAAAGTGTTTTTTATAAATAATTGGCACGATTGCCGATATATTCTAAAGGCTGAAAAGAAGAGAATGACTTATGAAAAAGATAATTTTTGATAATATTATAAAATATATTGACAAATACCGCAAAATGCAGTAATTATACAGGCTTTAACAAAAAATATTTTTTATAAAGGAGAATACACATGAAAAATAATAAAATTAAAAAAATTTTGGACGGACTTTATCTGAAATTCTTACGGTATTTCTTTTGGTAGGCACAATTCCGATTGTTGGAGTTAGTGCTGCTGAAAATGAAGTGGAATACAAATACTTCTTAAATGTAAACGATGTTACATACTTACAAATGCACATTGCAGGCAAAAAAAACACCGACGGTTCGGCTTTTATTGACGAAACAAACAAGCAGTTGTTTGACTGCGTTGATATGAACAAAGACGGCAAACTCTCCGTTGCCGATGTAACAGCACTGCAGATTCATATATCACAGAATAATTAAATAACAACAAACCCTTTCTTGATAAGGTGGCAGGCACAGACTTGCCGCCTTTTGCTTTGTGTGTGAAAAATTTGAATTTTGCGTAAATAAAAAAATAATTCCTATAAAATCACAAATAGTTTACGGTGAGGTATTGCTACATATGCTTTTTTGTGATAAAATGGTAAATAATACGAATTGCAAATAAATTATTGTGATATTTTTTATAAAAAAAGGAAACATTTTTATGAAGCTATGTACTAAATGCAAGCATTTGCACAATGATGAGGACGCAGTGTGCAGTAACTGTAATTCTCCTCTTGAGAGCATTATCGACGAGAATACTCCCGTATATCTCCTTTCTGCCGAGGGATTTGAGCTTGAGCGTGTTAAAACAGCACTTGAAGACAATTCTATCCCTTGCGACAGCGTTATTAAGGACAAACAGCTTAAAAAGCAGGAATTTATAAATAAAAATTCTGCCGAAAGCGATATTTTGGTTCCTTATGCCGCATATGAAAAAGCCTACGATATATGTATAGGAATCGGCGCAATTAAAGAAGATGATACTCAGGTTCTTGAAGATGCGGTTGAGCAAAAAGACAGTAACGAGCCTACTCTTGACGAAAAATTCGAGAAGATGAGCGGTGTTAAACGCACCACCGTAAGAGTCCTTTCAGCCATTGCTTTTCTTGCGCTTGTTGCTCTTGCAGTGTACGGCACAGATTTTATAACGGGTTTTATAAAAGGTTTATTTGGTTAAATTAATTATTTTGGAGGAAAAACTATGAATATTGAAACAAAATGTGTGCAGGCAGGCTGGCAGCCGCACAAAGGCGAGCCAAGAGAATTGCCGATTTATCAGAGCACTACTTTTAAGTACGACACAAGCGAAGAAATGGGTAAACTCTTTGACCTTGAGGCAGAGGGATATTTTTACACAAGACTTCAAAACCCTACCAATGACAGCGTAGCCGCTAAAATCTGCGCTATGGAGGGCGGCGTGGCTGCAATGCTCACTTCAAGCGGTCAGGCTGCAAACTTCTTTGCTGTGTTTAATATCTGCGAGGCAGGCGACCATCTTATCGCCTCATCTTCAATTTACGGCGGTACATACAATCTCTTTGGTACTACCCTCAAGAAGATGGGCATTGAATGCACATTTGTAGACCAGGATCTCCCTGAAGAAGAACTTGCCAAGCTCTTTAAGCCAAACACTAAGGTTGTATTCGGCGAAACAATCACTAATCCGACTGTTTCTGTTTTTGATATTGAAAAATTTGCAAGACTTGCACATTCACACGGTGTTCCGCTTATTGTAGACAACACATTTGCCACTCCCGTAAACTGCCGTCCGTTTGAGTTCGGCGCAGACATTGTTACTCACTCAACAACCAAGTATATGGACGGTCACGCAACAGCGGTTGGCGGCTGTATTGTTGACAGCGGTAATTTTGACTGGCTTGCTCATGCTGACAAATATCCGGGACTTACAACTCCCGACGATTCATACCACGGTATTGTTTATGCCGAGCGTTTCGGTAAGGCGGCTTACATCACAAAGGCTACTTCACAGCTTATGCGTGACCTCGGTGCTATTCAGTCACCACAGCACGCTTATTACCTCAATATCGGTCTTGAGTCACTTCACCTTAGAATGAAAAAGCATTGCGAAAACGCACTTGCCGTTGCAAAATATCTTAAAAACAACGAAAATGTAGCGTGGGTTTCCTATCCTGACCTTGAAGACGACAAGTATCACGAGCTTGCTAAAAAATATCTTCCGAACGGTTCTTGCGGTGTACTTGCTTTCGGTATCAAGGGCGGCAGAGAAGAATCAATAAAGTTTATGGATTCGCTTAAGTTTATCACAATCGTTACTCATGTTGCCGACGCAAGGTCATGTATTCTTCACCCCGCAAGCCACACACACCGCCAGATGACAGACGAACAGCTTATTGAGGCAGGAGTAGCTCCTGACCTTATCCGCCTTTCTGTAGGTATTGAAAATGCGGATGATATTATCGCAGACCTTGCACAGGCGTTTGAAAAAATTTAAAAATTATACTCGGGAGTTGATTTTATGTCAGCTTATGTTTCTGCTGTAATAGTTGCGGCGGGCGGCTCTGTAAGAATGGGAATTGCAGACAGCAAACAGTTTATTCCGCTTCTTGACAAGCCGGCTATTGAATATACTTTAAAAGCATTTCAGAAATGCTACCTTATAAAAGAAATTGTTATAGTTTGCCGTGAGCAGGATGTTGACCGCATTAACGAACTTGTAAATCAAAACGGATTTACAAAGGTCAGCAAAGTTGTGCTCGGCGGTTCTTCACGCTCCGCAAGCGTGCGCAACGGCATTAAGGCGGCGAATGAAAAGGCAAAATATTTTGCTATTCACGACGGCGCCCGTCCGCTTATTACTGTTGACGAAATCGAAAGAGTTGTTGAGGCGGCTTTTGAAACCGGTGCGGCAACCCTCGGAACATCCGTTACGGATACAATCAAAATCGTTGACGGATTTAATAAGATTGAGAGCACACCGCTCCGCTCACAGCTTAGAGCAGTGCAGACTCCGCAGGTTTTTGAAAGAGATTTGTATATGTTTGCTCTTGAAAATGCAGGAGAAAACAGCCTTGAATTTACCGACGACTGCGCTCTTATCGAAAATATGGGCGGCGAAGTTCTCGTTGTAAAGGGCAGTGAAGAAAATATTAAACTCACCACTCCCGTAGATGTAATTCTTGCGGAAAGCATACTTAAAAACCGCCTTAAAAACGGTAATTGTTGAGTGAAAGGATAACATATGAGGATTGGTCACGGTTACGATGTTCATAAATTTGCAGAAAACAGAAAACTCATTTTAGGCGGAACAGAAATTCCGTATGAGTTTGGCTTGCTCGGTCATTCCGATGCCGATGTGCTTGTTCACGCAGTAATGGACAGCTTGCTCGGCGCTGCGGCTCTCGGTGATATAGGCAAACATTTTCCCGATACCGACGAAAGGTACAAAGGCGCTGACAGCATCGCTTTGCTCAAAGAGGTTTGCAGAATCCTTGACGAAAACGGCTACAAAATCGGCAATATTGATTCTACGGTAATTGCCCAAAAGCCGAAGCTTAAGGATTATATCTATGCCATGAGAGAAAATATTGCGAATGCTTGCGGCATTGATATTTCGCAGGTAAGCGTAAAGGCAACCACAGAAGAAAAGCTCGGTTTTACAGGCAGGCTTGAGGGCATTTCCGCTCACGCTGTTTGTATTATCGAATAATGAATTAATTAAGGATATTGAGCATACATATTAAACTATGAATGTTTGTATCATACACAAAAATAATGGAGGCACACAAAAATGAAAAATTGTCCAAGATGTAACGCACAGATGGAAGACAACGCTGTTTTTTGCCAGAATTGCGGTTTTTCTGTTGCACAGCAGGCAGAACCACAGGCACAGCAGCCACAGTACAATCAGTATGCGGCAGCTCCCGCTCCTGTTGTAGATCAATATGACCATACAGCTGAATTTTCTGCCGAAGATGTTTCTGAAAACAAGCTTTTGGCAGCAGTGATTTATGTATCAAGCATACTCGGTATTATTGTTGCACTTATTGCACAGAGCTCAAGAAAGTCTAAGTATCTTGATTTCCATATCAAGCAGGGACTTAAATCATTTGTTGTAATGTTTTTCCTCGGCGTAATCGGAGCTGTTTTATCATGGACTTGTATTTTTGCGATTGCGGCAGCTGTTTGTGAGGTTATCGTTCTTGTTTGCAATTATATCTGTCTTTTCAAGTCACTTGCCAACAAGTCAATCGAAATTCCGATTATTCGCAGCCTCGGTTTTCTTAAATGATTTAACTTAAATCATACAAGCCACACCTCGTTCATATTATTGAACGAGGTGTTTTTATGATAAAAAAATTATCGTTGGCTTTGATTATTGCAATAATTTTTACGGCGATACCTGTATTTTCGGTTGATGTCAATGCTGTGACGGAAGAAACGATTACAGCGCCGTCGGCCGTGCTTATGGAAACTTCATCGGGCAAAATATTGTTTGAAAAAAATCCGCACGAACAGCGTCCCTGCGCATCCATTACAAAGGTTATGACAATGCTGCTTGTTTGCGAGGCTATCGACAACGGAAAATTAAGCCTTGACGATACAATCACCGCCTCGGCACACGCAGCGTCAATGGGCGGCAGCGACATATGGCTCGAAGAGGGCGAAACTATGAGCGCAGACGATATGATAAAAGCCACAGTGGTTGCCTCTGCAAATGATGCCGCCGTTGCGCTTGCAGAGCATCTGTGCGGTAGTGAAGAAGTGTTTGTAGAGAAAATGAATGAAAAGGCAAGTCAGCTCGGAATGAAAGACACGGTATTTAAAAACTGCAACGGACTTGACGAGGACGGACACATTACCTCAGCTTATGATGTTGCGGTAATGTCGAGAGAACTTATGAAGCACGAAATGATTTTTGATTACACTTCAATATGGCTTGATAATCTTCGTGACGGAAAAACACAGATTGTAAATACAAATAAACTTCTGAAAACTTATAACGGCATAACGGGACTGAAAACAGGCACTACAAATGATGCCGGCTGTTGTATGTCGGCGTCGGCAAAAAGGGGAGATATGAGCCTTGTTGCGGTAGTTCTCGGCTGTAACTCGGGTAAAGAGCGTTTTTCGGACGCAGCGGCTTTGCTCGATTACGGTTTTGCAAACTTTTCGGTAACACAGTTGAAAGCACCCGAAGATTTACCGAAAACAATTAAGGTTGAAAACGGTATGCAGGGAAATATCGGTATCGGCTGTGATGTAAACGCAAGCATTGTGCTTGATAAAAACAGCAGTTCAAAGATAGTTTCAAAAATTGATTTGCCCGAAAGCATAGAAGCCCCCGTTGTGAGCGGACAAAAGCTTGGCACGGTTACATACAGCCTTGAAGGCATTGCCGTAAAAAGCTTTGAAATTACCGCTTTGCAGGACGCAGAAAAGATTTCTTTTGCCTCAGTTTTCTCGGTTTTATTAAATTCTATAATTTCTTTATAAAATATACAAAATGACCTTGCAAAAAGTCGGGAATTATAGTATAATAAGACAGCAAAGATACTTGTTTCGGATTTTATGTTGCTTTTATCACCGTTTTTACGGTATATTACGCAGTATTATTCCGAAAGGGAATTTTGGGGGAATTAATAATGGCTACAAAACTTACAGACAAATATTTAAAAGGTTTCGTTAATGAACACGAGTATGAGGGTGTGGCTGCTGAAGTAAAGGCTGCTCACAAGGTGCTTCACGACGGTACAGGTCTTGGAAACGATTTCCTTGGCTGGCTTAATCTTCCTACAGATTATGACAAAGAGGAGTTTGCAAGAATTAAGGCTGCTGCCGAGAAGATTAAAAAAGATTCCGATGTATTTATCGTAATCGGTATCGGCGGTTCATACCTCGGTGCAAGAGCCGCAATTGAATTTCTTACTTCACAGAACTACAACCTTACTTGTAAGGATACACCGCAGATTTACTTTACAGGTAACTCAATCAGCTCATCTGCACTTGCAGAGATTATGGAGCTTTGCGAGGGTAAAGATGTATCTGTAAATATGATTTCAAAATCAGGTACTACAACCGAGCCTGCCATCGCATTCCGTGTATTCCGTGAAATGCTTGAGAAAAAGTATGGCAAAGAGGGTGCAAGAGAGCGTATTTACTGCACAACAGATAAGGCTAAGGGCACACTTAAGGCTCTTGCAGACGAAGAGGGTTACGAAACATTCGTAGTTCCTGATGATGTAGGCGGTCGTTTCTCTGTACTTACAGCAGTAGGTCTTCTTCCGATTGCTGTTTCAGGCGCTGACATTGACGCTCTTATGCAGGGTGCGGCAACTGCACAGAAAGAATTTGACAATGACGACCTCGCTACAAACGATTGCTACAAATATGCGGCACTCCGTAACATTCTTTACCGTAAGGGTAAAACAATGGAGGTTATGGTATCTTACGAGCCTGCTTACACAATGATGTCTGAATGGTTTAAGCAGCTTTTTGCAGAGAGTGAGGGCAAGGATAACAAGGGCATTTTCCCTGCAAGCGTTATCTTCTCAACAGATCTTCACTCACTCGGTCAGTACATTCAGGACGGCAGAAGAACTATGTTTGAAACTGTTGTTCTCTTTGATAAATGTAAAAAAGAAGTTACACTCGGCACAGATCCTACAAATGTTGATGGTCTTAACTTCCTTTCGGGAAAGACAATGGGATATGTAAACCGCAAGGCTTTTGAGGGTACGGTTCTTGCTCATAACGACGGCGGTGTACCTAACATCGTTCTCAATGTTCCTGAGATGAACGAATCAGAGCTTGGCTATCTCATCTATTTCTTTGAAAAGGCTTGTGCTATTTCCGGCTATATGCTTGGCGTAAATCCATTTAACCAACCCGGCGTAGAAAGCTACAAGAAGAATATGTTTGCTCTCCTTGGCAAACCGGGTTATGAGGATCAGAAGGCTGCTCTTGAGGCAAGACTCAAGTAATTTCTTTTGTAAATAAGTTTAATATTCTGGAGGAAATAATATGGTTACTTTACTTATCGGTAAAAAAGGAACAGGCAAAACAAAAAAACTTATCGCTCTTGCTAATGAGGCAGTTGCTGCTTCTGCAGGTAATGTTGTTGTAATCGAAAAGGGCGCAAAGCTTACTTACGATGTAACACACAAGGCAAGACTTATTGATACCGAGCAGTACCTCATTGAGGGTTACGATATGCTCTTTGGTTTTATCAGCGGTATCTGCGCAGGCAACTATGATGTTACAGACATTCTTGTTGACTCAACATTCAAGATTTGTCCTACAGGTGTTGACGGTGTAGAAACTTTCACAAAGAAGTTGCAGGAGCTTTCAGAGGCTTCATCGACAAACATCGTTCTTCTTATTTCAGCAGAGGAGTCAGAACTTCCTGAATCTATCAACGCTGTTTGCCAGAAGGTATAATTAATTTCAAGTTTTAACGGACTGCTCTCTTTTGCAGGGCAGCCCGTTTTTTCTGCAATTTTGCGTTGCGGTAAGATTGATAAATTATGGTTTAGCTGAATACTTCATTAGATATTATAAAAGGTTGACCAAACTTTTATAATTATGCAGTAAAATATTCTGCTAAAATCTTACTTTTTTCAACTTTCAAAACTTTTTCACTTGAAATTCACAAAAATTATATCTTACTGTCAGTTTTAGTTTATATAATTTTACAGAAAAACTAAATGGGAAGGGAATAACGATGAATTTAAAAAAATTAATTTTAAAAGCGTCACTCGGCGATAAAAAATCACTTGATTTTATTGCCGAAAAATATCAGAATTATGTCTGCTTTTTCTGTTCAACTGTAATTTCAGACAGTCAAAAAGCTGAAAATGCATTTAAAAAATCTTTTAAGGCTGTTTTTTCTGCCATAGAAAAAAATCCTAAAGTCGACAACCTTGATGAAATTGTAACATACGAAACCGCAAGAGTTTGCAAAGGCTTTATTTCCGATGAAAAAAACTCTGACAATATTCCTGCAAAGTTACAGCCTTTTGCGGATAAAGACAAAATATCATCTGTATCTGCAATTACAGCCGAACAGAAAAAACTTTTTGTGAATGCTCTTAAAGCCGTAGGAGCAAATCAAAGAATCGCACTTGCTCTTAATTTATTATGCGATTATGACGCAAAGAAAATTGCCGATGTTTTAAAAATTTCTGAAGATAAAGTGCAAAATTCTCTTGATTACGGCAGAGAAAATGTAAAAAAACAGTTAAGACTGTCAAACGGAAATTTCAGTAAAAGAGATATTGTTTTCTTAATGACGGCATCATCGGATATAGTTAAAAGCGCTGCGGCACAGAAAAAACTTTCCGATACTGCCGAAAAAGCAGTTGATGATATAGTGCTGTCTTTGGCTAAACCACAAAAATCGGATAAAAAGAAAGCGTGGATTGCAATTTCAGCCGTTGCTGTTTTTCTTATTGCTGTTATAGTTGTTTTTGCCGTAACTTCAAATAAAAATAACAGTACCCCATCAGCTACGGATGCTTCTGTAACTGCCGGAACAAATACATCTGCCACCATAGGCACCGATGAGGCAAAGGGTACTCATCACGCAGAGATTAATATTCGTGATTACGGTGTAATTAAGGTTGAGCTTGACGGTGATGTTGCTCCGATTACGGTTGCAAACTTTATAAATCTTGCAAACAGCGGTTTTTATAACGGACTTACATTCCACCGCATTATTGACGGATTTATGATGCAGGGCGGCGACCCGTTAGGAAACGGTACAGGCGGTTCGGATAACACAATCAAGGGTGAATTTTCGCAGAACGGCGTAGAAAATAACCTTTCACATACAAGAGGTGCGATTTCTATGGCTCGTTCAACAGATATGGACAGCGCAAGTTCACAGTTCTTTATTGTTCAGTCAGACAGCACATATCTTGACGGTCAGTACGCTTGCTTCGGATATGTAACCGACGGTATGGATATTGTCGATGAAATCTGTAAAAATGCGGTAACAACCGACAGCAACGGTTCTGTAGACGCAGAAAATCAGCCAGTTATAAATTCAATTAAAATTACAGATTAAAACTAAACGGACTTGATTTTTCAAGTCCGTTTTTAGGTTATTGCCTTAGAGTTAATTTCAATGTTTGTGTAACTTTAATAAAAACATTACGATATAAAAAGGAGGTAAACGCTTGAAAATATTGGTAGATGCAGACGCTTGTCCCGTTGTAAAACAAGTTGAAAAGATTGCGAAAAAGCACAGAGTGCCTGTCATTTTGCTTTGCGATACAAACCACATTCTTTCATCAAATTACAGTGAAATTAAAGTAATCGGTGCAGGCGCCGACGCTGTTGACATTGCGCTTGCAAATCTTTGTCAAAGCGGAGATATTGCTGTTACGCAGGATTACGGAGTTGCGGCTCTTGTACTCGGCAAAGGCGGTTATGCAATTCATCAGTCGGGAAAAATATTTACAAACGAGAATATCGACGGACTTTTAATGGAGCGGCATATCAACAAAAAGGCAAGAATGTCATCTTCAAAAAATCATCTCAAAGGGCCTAAAAAGCGTACAAAAGAGGACGATTTAAGGTTTGAATCGGCATTTGAAAGTCTTTTATGCAGAATATTGTCACACGATTTAAAATAAAGAACGCAAAATAGAAAATATTGTCTTAATTTTCTTTACAAAACAGGCATTTTATAGTATTATTATAGTAATTATATTACACAGTGGGGTGTTAAGTTATGAAACCAAAATACAATAGAATTTTATTAAAACTTTCAGGCGAATCACTTGCAGGTGATCAGAAAACAGGTATCGACTTCGACAAAGTTGTTGAAATATGTAAACCAATCAAAAAGTGCGTAGACGCAGGCGTTCAGGTAGGTATCGTTGTTGGCGGCGGTAACTTCTGGAGAGGCAGAAGTTCAGGTGATATGGACAGAACAAGAGCAGACCATATGGGTATGCTTGCAACTGCAATCAACGCTCTCGGCGTAGCAGACGCACTTGAGCAGCTCGGCTGCGTAGTAAGAGTTCAGACCGCTATTTCAATGCGCCAGGTTGCAGAGCCTTACATTCGCAACAAGGCTATGTGCCATCTCCAATCAGGCAAGGTTGTAATCTTCGGCTGCGGTACAGGTAACCCGTTCTTCAGCACAGACACAGCTGCCGCTCTTCGTGCAAACGAGATTGAGGCTGACATTATGATGAAAGCTACAATGGTTGACGGCGTATATGACAGCGACCCTAAAACAAATCCAAATGCTAAGAAGTACGATGTTGTTTCTTTCCACGAGGTTCTCAACAAGGACCTTGCGGTAATGGACAGCACAGCAGCTTCACTTTGTAAGGACAACAAGCTCCCTGTTCTCGTTTTCAGCCTTGAAGACCCTGAGAATATTTATCGTGCGGTATGCGGTGAAAACATCGGTACTGTAGTTGATGCTATAGACTAATATTTTATGATGAATTAACGGAGGAAACATTATGCAAACACAGATTAAAAAGGCTTCTGAATCAATGGAGAGAAGAGTATCTCATATGCAGCAGGAGTTTTCTGAAATCAGAGCCGGCAGAGCAAACCCCGGTGTACTCGATAAGGTAAAGGTTGATTATTACGGTGCACCTACTCCTGTAAATCAGCTTGCGGCAGTTTCGGTAACAGAGGCAAGAACTCTCACCGTTCAGCCTTGGGATATGTCTGTTTTAAGACAGATTGAAAAGGCTATTCTTACATCTGACATCGGTATTAACCCACAGAACGACGGTAAGGTTATCCGCCTTGTATTCCCGCCTCTTACAGAGGACAGAAGAAAGGAAATCGTAAAAGACATTATGAAGATTTCCGAAGATACAAAGGTACAGGTAAGAAATGTTCGCCGTGACTTAATCGACAAACTTAAGGCTATGAAGAAGAGCGGTGAGCTTACAGAGGACGATTTAAAGCAGGGCGAAAAGAAAGCGCAGGAGCTTACAGACAAGTATATCAAGAATATAGACACAATTTCAGCCGCAAAGCAGAAAGAAATTTTGGAGATGTAATATGGCTTTTTGGAATTCAAAGTCTGAAGAAGCTAAAAAAACGGATATAATTTTACCCGAACACATAGGTATTATAATGGACGGTAACGGCAGATGGGCAAAAAAGCGCAGTCTGCCTCGTTCTGTCGGACATCGTGAGGGCGCAAAAACTTTCAGAAAAATCACAAGATATTGCTCGGACATCGGTATAAAATATCTTACCGTTTATGCTTTTTCAACTGAAAACTGGAAACGCCCAGAGGACGAAGTCAGCGCTCTTATGAAACTTTTTAAGTCTTACCTTAACGAGGCGCTTGAGGACTTTAAAGATGACAGCATTGTTGTAAAATTTATCGGAGATAAATCTCATTTCAGCTTAGATTTGCAAAATCTTATGATTGAAAACGAGGAAAGCTCAAAAGACCGTGACGGTATGGTGCTTAATATTGCTATGAATTACGGCAGCCGTGACGAAATTGTGCGTGCCGTTAAAAATATAAGCACAGATGTAAAAAGCGGTAAGATTGATGTTGAAAATATTGACGAAGCGCTTTTTTCAAATTATCTTTATACCGCCGGTCAGCCCGATCCCGATTTGATTATCAGACCGAGCGGTGAATACAGAATTTCAAACTTTATGCTATGGCAGGCTGCTTATACCGAGTTTGTCATAATGAATAAGCTCTGGCCTGATTTTGAAAAATCAGACCTTGACGAGGCTATTAATATATACTCTCAACGCAACAGGCGCTTTGGAGGAGTATAAAGAAGCAGGTAGATCAGTTATGAAATCATTAAAAGCAAGACTTCTTACAGCGGTTGTCGGCATTTCCATAATTTTAGTTTTGCTGTTTTTGGGAGAAATACAGCCGCTCGTAATCGCCTTTGCGGTAGCTGCGGTTACGGCGTTTATGACAGGCGAATACTTACACGCTAACAAGCTGTTGAAAAAATATTTTATTTCGGTTCCGTGCATACTATTTGCAGCAGTAATTCCCATAGTATTAAATACGGGCTTGGTATATCCGATTATTGCCGTTTTTATGATAGTGGGGTTTGCTATGCTGATATACAATCACAAGCAAATCAATTATCTTGACTTTGCGTATGCGATGTTCGGCACACTTCTTATCACATTCGGAATGAGTGCGTTTTCGGCTCTTTGCCTTAATTGCAAGCCGTTGAGTTTTTACTTTGCAACTATTTTTTCACTTCCTTGGATGGCGGACGCAGGCGGATTTTTTATCGGCGCAAGCTTTGGCAAACATAAACTTTGTCCGAATGTCAGCCCTAAAAAGACGGTTGAGGGCGCAGTCGGCGGAGTAATTTTCTGCGTATTGACTGCCGTTGTACTCGGTTTGCTCTTTGCGTTTGTAATTGCTCCCGAATATAAGTTTAACTTTGTTGCTCTTATCATTCTCGGTGTTGTTGACGCCGTGGTTTCTATTTTCGGCGACTTGAGTTTTTCTCTTATCAAGAGAAGTGTAGGCATTAAGGACTACAGTTCTGTATTTCCGGGTCACGGCGGTATGCTCGACAGATTTGACAGCATTATTTTTACCGCTCCTGTTATGCTTGCAATCAATCAGTTTTTGCCTTTTGCTACGGTGGTGTAAATTATGATTAAAAATATTTCCGTTTTAGGTTCAACAGGTTCAATCGGTACTCAAACGCTTGATGTTGTCGATAAACTTAACTTGAATGTTACAGCGCTTACCGCAAATTCAAATGTAAAGCTAACGGAACAGCAGATAAGAAAGTATAAGCCGCAGATTGCAGTGCTTTTTGACGAAGAAAAAGCAAAAGAATTACAGCTTGCGGTCAAAGATACCAATACAAAAGTTCTCGGCGGAATGGACGGACTTATTGCGGCGGCAACCGAAAAAAGTTGCGAACTTGTACTTAATTCCGTTGTGGGAATGGTAGGCTTGCTGCCCACAATTGCGGCGGCAAATGCCAAAAAAGATATTGCGCTTGCAAATAAGGAAACTCTTGTTGCGGGCGGACATCTTGTTACGGATGCTGTCAGGGATAATAATGTAAGGCTTTTGCCTGTTGACAGCGAGCACTCGGCAATTTTTCAGTGCTTGCAGGGTATGCCGCAGAATAAGGCGCTTAAAAAGCTGATACTTACGGCATCGGGCGGTCCTTTCTTTGGCAGAACCCGTGACGAACTTAAAAATGTTACGGTAGAGCAGGCTCTTAATCATCCGAATTGGAGTATGGGCGCTAAAATCACCATAGACTCTGCTTCAATGATGAATAAGGGACTTGAAATTATAGAGGCAAGCAGACTTTTTGATGTTGAGGGCGACAGAATTGATGTTGTGGTTCACAGAGAAAGTATAATCCATTCGCTTGTTGAGTATGACGATAATTCGGTTATCGCTCAACTCGGCTTGCCCGATATGCGTATTCCTATTCAGTATGCGGTTACATATCCCGACCGTTATGAGTCGCCTGTGGGCGAGCTTAAACTTGCGGATATTGCCAAAATGACATTTTTTGAGCCTGATTACAAGACTTTTGAATGTCTTACAGCATGCAAGAAAGCCCTTGATACAGGCGGTACGGCTACGGCTGTGGTAAACGGCGCAAATGAAGAGGCAAACGCTTTATTCCGTCAGGGAAAAATATCTTTCCTTGAAATAGGCAGTCTTGTTACGGAATCATTAAATGCCGTAAAGACAATTAATCAAAAAAATGTTGAGGATGTTCTGAACGCAGACGCACTTGCAAGAGAGTTTGTACGCAGAACGGTAAACAAATAATTAGATTTTGCGGAATTTTTATCTGGAGTTGATTGACCAAATATGCAAATATTAGTAACTATAGCCTTGGTAGTAATTGCGGTGCTGCTTTTTGAGCTGATTATAGGATTACATGAGTTCGGACATTTCATTACGGCAAAGCTTTCGGGCATTAAGGTAAATGAATTTGCACTTGGAATGGGGCCAAAGCTTTTTAGTTTTAAAAAGGGCGAAACACAGTATTCTTTAAGACTTTTTCCAATCGGCGGATTCTGTGCAATGGAGGGCGAGGACGAAGACAGTCCCGAGCCGCGCTCGTTTAATAATGCAAAGGTCTGGAAACGAATGATAGTCATTATTGCGGGTGCGGTAATGAATATAATTCTTGGCATAATTTTTTCTTTTATAATGGTCATTCCGCAGGAGGCATACTCTTCTACGACTGTTGAACAGTTTGACCCACGCTCTTATTCCGCAAACTGCGGTTTACAGATCGGCGATAAAATCGTTAAGGTCAACGGATATGATATTTACAATTCAAAGGATTTATCTTTTTCGTTTGCAGGTGTAAACTGTGAAAATGTTGACGGTAAGTCTGTATCCGTATATAAGCAGGACTGCGCAAATGCAATCTGTACGGAGTACAGTAAAATCGCAACCGATAAAAAGCCCGATGACGATACGCTCCTGAAACTTTACAATATCACAACCGACGGTTGTACGGTGGTGAATAATTCCGCCGACAAAACCGAGGCTAAAAAGGTGATGGACGATACCGTCAAAAAACTTTATGATACAATCGGTGTAACAGACTATACTCTCCCGACAATTACCGAAAAAGATACCCGTCAGCGTTATACTGCAACTGTTACGGTAATAAGGGACGGCAAAGAAGTTGAGCTAAACGATGTTCAGTTCTTTACTTACTATAAAAACGAAGAGGATAAAGAGGCAGATAAGCCGTCGGTTTCTCTTGATTTTTATGTTGAGCCAATCGACAAGACATTCACTTCTGTAATTAAACAGGGATTTTCCGAAGCTTTGTCAGTCGGCAGAATGGTATGGCAGTCGGTTGTATGGATTGTGCAGGGCAGATTTGGATTTAAAGATATGTCAGGTCCTGTCGGCATTGCATCTGCGGTAACACAGGTTGCCTCACAGGGACTTGAAACAAACTTCGGTTCTGCGGTATTTAATATTTTAAATGTAATGACCTTGATTACAATAAATCTCGGTATATTCAATATGCTCCCGTTCCCGGCACTTGACGGCGGAAGATTTTTGCTTTTGCTTATTGAGTGGATATTCAGAAAGCCGATACCGAGAAAGGTTGAGCAATATATCAATGCAGCAGGCTTTATTATTCTTATGGGATTTATGGTTGTTGTAACCTGTAAGGATATATGGCAGTTGTTTACCGGACAGCTAAGCCTGTAGCACAGGAGGAATTACAGTGGGAAGTAAAAAACAAGTTAAGGTCGGCAATGTGCTTGTCGGCGGAGGTGCACAAGTAAGCGTTCAGTCAATGCTGAATGTACCGTCAACTGATATTGAGGGTTCGGTTAAACAGGCGATTGAACTTGAAAAAGCAGGTTGTCAGATTATAAGAGCCGCTATTCCTAACAAGGATGCGGTTAAACTTATTCCGGCATTAAAGCAGGCTCTTACAATTCCCGTTGTTGCCGACATACATTTCGATTATAAATTGGCGCTTGAGGCTTGTGCCGCAGGTGTTGATAAAATTCGTATAAATCCGGGCAATATCGGTTCTGATGACAGGGTAAAGGCGGTTGCTGACGCTTGCCGTCAGAGAAATATTCCTATCAGAATCGGCGTAAATTCCGGCTCGCTTGAAAAGGAAATTCTCGCAAAGTACGGTCACCCCACACCGCAGGCGCTTTGCGACAGTGCGCTTTATCATGCGTCTTTGCTTGAAAAGTTCGATTTTAACGATATTGTTCTTTCAATGAAAAGCTCAACCGTTCCGTTTATGGTTAAGGCTTATGAGCTTGCAAACGAGCAGTGCGATTATCCGCTCCACCTTGGCGTTACCGAGGCAGGTACCGAACGAATGGGCATTATCAAGTCGGCTGCAGGTATCGGTTCGCTGTTACTTCACGGAATCGGCGACACAATCAGAGTTTCTCTTACGGCTGACCCTGTAAAGGAAATCTATGCCGCTAACGATATTTTAAAAGCGCTCGGACTTAAAAAGAGCGGTGTGCAGTTTGTATCCTGCCCGACCTGCGGCAGAACAAGAATTGACCTTGTAAAAATTGCGGGAGAGGTTGAAAACAGACTTAAAGACTGTAAAAAGAATATCAAAGTAGCCGTAATGGGCTGTGTTGTAAACGGCCCGGGTGAGGCAAGAGAGGCTGACATCGGAATTGCAGGCGGTGACGGCTGCGGTCTTGTATTCAAAAAAGGTGAAGTAATCAGAAAAGTTCCCGAGGAGCAGCTTGTTGACGCTCTTATGGATGAAATCGATAAATTATAATTCTTATAAGGAAGAATATGAAAACACTCGGAGAAGTCTTTAATCCGTATCTTGCGGATAAACCGCTCGCTGATGATATATCATCAGCCGAGCTTTTAAAACTTAATATTAACAGTAATAATCGCTCAATCACAATGACTGCCAAATTTGGCGGTCTTGTGTTGAGGGATAACCTTTTTGCTGCCGAAAAACAAATTTCCAAATCCGAATTAAATCTCGGCTCTGTCAGAATTAATCCGATTTATGATTCTAAACTTTTTTCAGCAGATTATTTTCCTGAGCTGTATAAGGCGGTTAAGCGTGATATTCCGAGTATTAACGGCACACTTAACAACGCATTTGTTACCTATGAGGAAGGTAATTTGCAAATCACACTTAATAACGGCGGCAAAAGCCTTTTAGATGCCAAGGGTTTTGACAAGGCTCTTAAAAGGCTTGTTGCAGAGGAATTTTCGCTTGAAATCAACATTATATATACAGGTACGCTTGAAGTTGACGGACAGAGCGAAGAATATATGCAGACAATGAAAAATGCCGCAGAAAAAATCGAAAGACAAAAGATTGAAGAAAGCGTGCACGATACTGCGAGCAATGAGGCTGTTACAAAGGCTGTAAAGGAAAAGAGAAATTCCGATGCAGTGCAGGAAATTGAAGTGCGGGAGGGCAAGTTTTTGCTGCCGCAGATTGTTGAAGCCTCAATAAAACCTTTTTACGGCAGGTCTATACGAGGTAAAATCGAGCCAATCAGCACAATTGTTGCCGACACAGGCAGAATAGTCGTATGGGGCGATATTTTTGATATTGAAAAAAAGGTAACAAAGTCGGGAGATAAAAATATTTTTGTAATCGACATTACCGACTATTCGGGTTCTACATCCGTAAAAGTTTTCGGAACAATCAAAGACACCGCAATTCTTGATAACCTGAAAAAAGGTGACACAGTAGTTGTTCAGGGCGATGTCGAATATGACCGCTACGCAGGCGAACTTATGCTTATTGCAAGGTCAATCGGCACTGCAAATAAGGTTAAGGTTGTGGATAAAGCGGAGGAAAAGCGTGTCGAACTGCATTTGCATACGAATATGTCGCAGATGGACGCAGTAACCTCGGCAGGCGACCTTGTAAAAAGAGCCGCCGATTGGGGACACCCGGCAGTTGCAATCACAGACCACGGTGTTGCACAGGCTTTCCCTGATGCTATGAAAGCCGCCGATAAAATTAATAAAGACGGCGAAAAAATCAAGGTTATTTACGGCACAGAGGCTTACTTTATGGATGACCTTGTAGAATCTGTTTCGGGCAAAAGCGAAGAACCGCTTGACGGCACATTTATCTGCTTTGATATTGAAACTACCGGTCTTTCCGCAAATCATGACAAAATCACAGAAATCGGTGCCGTAAAGGTTGAAAACGGACAGATAACCGATACTTTTTCAACTTTTGCAAATCCGGGTATGCCGATTCCCGCAAAGATAACCGAGCTTACGGGCATTACCGACGCTATGGTAAAAGACGCACCGTCACAGAGCGAGGCGGTTAGCGCATTTCTTGAATTTGCAGGCGACAATGTGCTTGTTGCGCATAATGCACCGTTTGATACCTCGTTTATCCGTAAGGCTTGCGAAAATATGAACAGGGAGTACAACTACACTTCCATTGACACCGTTGCAATTTCAAGAGCCATTTTGACCGATATTAAAAACTGCAAGCTGGATACCGTTGCAAAGTATTTGCGACTTGGCGACTTTAATCATCACCGTGCAACCGACGATGCGGAAATGCTTGCAAGAATTTTTATAAATCTTTGTACCCGTCTTAAAGATGACTACAATATTACAAAAACCAACGAAATCAATACACAGATTGCAGGCGGCGGTGACTTCAAAAAACTGCCGACTTATCACCAAATAATTCTTGTAAAGAATTTAACAGGTCTTAAGAATTTGTATAAATTGATTTCTTACGCTCATCTCACATATTTTTATAAAAAGCCGAGAATACCTAAGAGTGAGCTTGTTAAGCACCGTGAGGGACTTATAATCGGCTCGGCTTGTTGTGCAGGTCAGCTGTATCAGGCTATACTTCTCGGAAAGCCGTGGCCTGAAATCAAAGCAATTGCATCATTTTATGACTACCTTGAAATTCAGCCTGCGGGAAACAATAATTTTATGATTCGTGAGGGCAGATTTGCCAATGAGGCAGAACTCCACGAAATTGATAAGACTATAGTAAAACTCGGCAAAGAACTCGGCAAGCCTGTTTGTGCTACTTGCGATGTTCATTTTATGGACCCGAAGGACGCCGATTACAGAAAAATTCTTATGGCGGGTCAGGGCTTTAAAGATGCCGAAGACCAAGCTCCGCTTTACCTTAGAACCACAGCGGAAATGCTCAAAGAATTTGAGTACCTCGGCAAAGAAAAGGCATACGAAGTTGTTGTCACAAATCCACGCAAAATTGCCGATATGTGCGAGTCGATAAGACCTATTCCGAAGGGAACTTTCCCTCCTAACATTGAGGGTGCGGAGGAAGAACTCGTTTCTATCACATGGGAAAGGGCAAAGGAAAAATACGGTGACCCTCTTCCTGAAATTGTTAAGGCTCGTCTTGACAAAGAACTTAATTCAATTACAACCTACGGCTTCTCCGTACTTTATATGACCGCTCAAAAACTCGTTGCCGACAGCGAGGCACACGGTTATCTTGTAGGTTCCAGAGGTTCTGTAGGTTCGTCATTCGTTGCGACAATGTCGGGTATTTCCGAAGTAAATCCGCTTTGTCCGCACTATATATGCCCAAAATGTAAGCACAGCGAATTTATTACAGACGGCAGTTACGGTTCGGGTTTTGATATGCCTCCTAAGAATTGCCCCGAGTGCGGCACTCTTATGGACCAGGACGGTCACGAAATTCCGTTTGAAACATTCCTTGGATTTAAAGGCGACAAAGTGCCTGATATTGACCTTAATTTCAGCGGTGAGTATCAGTCAAAATCGCACAGATATACCGAGGAACTGTTCGGTAAAAACAATGTGTTTAAGGCGGGTACTATTTCTACCGTTGCGGAAAAAACCGCTATCGGCTATGTAAAGGGTTATGCCAACGATAAGGGTATGATTCTTCATAAGGCTGAAATCAAGCGACTTGCTCTCGGCTGTACGGGCGTTAAGCGTACAACGGGTCAGCACCCAGGCGGTATGGTTGTTGTACCGAGAACAAGCGAAGTTTACGACTTCTGTCCTGTTCAGCACCCTGCAAACGATATGAAGTCCGACAATATTACCACTCACTTCGACTTCCATTCTATTCACGATACAATTACAAAACTTGATGAGCTCGGACACGATGTTCCGACAATTTATCACTATCTTGAACTTTATACGGGTATTCCCGTTATGAAAGTATCAATGAGTGACCCCGAGGTTATGAGCCTGTTTACATCAACCAAAGCTCTCGGTGTAACTCCCGAAGATATAGGCTCAGAAACAGGTACATTCAGCTTGCCCGAATGCGGTACTTCCTTTGTACGAGGAATGTTGGTAGAGGCTAAGCCAAAAACATTTACCGACCTTTTGCAGATTGCAGGTTTGTCACACGGAACAGGTGTATGGCTTGGCAATGCGCAGGAGCTTATTCATAATCATACCTGCGATATTTCAAGCGTTATCGGTACTCGAGATTCCATTATGACTTACCTTATGCATAAGGGACTTGAGCCGGGTATGGCATTTAAGATAATGGAAATTGTCCGTAAAGGTAATGCGACAAAATTGCTTACCGAAGAACATTTCAAGGCGATGAGAGATAACAATGTTCCCGAATGGTACATTGATTCCTGTATGAAAATTCAGTATATGTTCCCGAAAGCCCACGCCGCCGCATATATGATTTCTACATTGCGACTTGGCTGGTACAAGGTGCATAAGCCTGTTGAATATTACGCAGCTTACTTTACGGTACGAAGCGAAAACCTTGACGGTGTTGTGCTTATGCAGGGACATCAGGCTGTTAAAAACAGAATGAAACTTATAAAGCAAAAGCAAAGCGCCCACGAATCGTCTACAAAAGAAGATCAGGAGTACGCTACACTTCAGATTGTAAATGAAATGCTTGCAAGAAAAATTGAAGTTCTGCCTGTTGACATTTACAAATCCGAGGCTAAAATGTTCAAGGTTGAGGACGGCAAAATAAGACTTCCGTTTTCAACAATTCCCGGACTTGGCGAAAGCGCCGCAATATCTCTCGCTGAATCGGGAAAGGTAAATACATACCTTTCCATTGAAGAAATGCAGATAAAGACAAAGGTTTCCAAGTCTATTATTGAGTCGCTGAAAAATATCGGCGCACTTGAGGGACTTCCGGAAAGCTCACAGATGTCATTGTTTTAAGGAGTAGCGTAATAAATGAAAAAACTTTTTACATTAAAAAATGTACTGATTTGTATTCTTTTTACAATATTTTTGCTGTTTGTAAAGGATAATTTCAGTGTGGTATGGAACGCAATTTGTATGTTTGCATCTATTCTGACACCGTTTGTAATAGGATTTTTGTTTGCGTATATTTTGAATTTTCCTTACAAATTCTTTTATTCAAAAGTATTCGGATTTTTGAAAAACAAAAAAGCTTTTTTTGCGAAAATGCGCAAACCGTTATCTATAATTTGCACATATACGGCGGTAATTGCCGTACTCGGATTTTTGATTGCCATTCTTGTTCCGCAGATCGGCGACAATATTTCGAGCCTTGTTGAAAGAGTGCCGTCATATTTTAATTCAGTATATGAATGGCTTTCAAGCGTTGCCGATTGGGCTAATAAGACTTATAATGCAAACATTGATATTGACGCATCTTTTGCTCAACTCGGCAAAGAGATTGCAAATAATTTAAACGGCACTACAATTGCAAATTTCTCAAAAAATGTGTTGTTTGATACTCTTGTACCTATGATTACAAACACCACGGCGGGAATTTATAACTTTATTATGGGTATTGTAATTTCCGTTTACTTCCTGTCAGCAAAGGAAATGCTGTGCAGACAGGTAAAGCGACTTGCCGTTGCGTTTATTCCGATAAAATTCTTGCCTAAAGTTTATGAGATTGTCGATATTACCGATACAAAATGCGGTAGATTCCTTGTTGGCGACATTATTGACGCCGCTTTTATCGGAGTGCTCACATTCATTACAATGTCTATTTTCCAATTGCCGTATGCCGCATTGATTGCGGTTCTTATAGGCGTAACAAATATTATTCCTTTTTTCGGACCTTTCATAGGTGCAATCCCGAGTGCTATTATTCTTTTCCTTGAAAGCCCGTGGGATATGATTATATTCATTGCGATTGTATTTGTTATTCAACAGCTTGACGGCAACCTTTTCAAGCCGAAGATTATCGGCAGTCAGGTCGGACTTTCAAGTTTCTGGGTACTTTTCAGCGTTATCGTCGGCGGAAGTTTATTCGGTATGGTAGGCTTTATTTTAGGTACTCCTATATATGCGGTTATTTATACGCTGATCGGCAAAAGAGTTAAAAACGCTATTGACAACAAAGGCAAAATCGCTCAGGAGGCACTTGACTTTGAGGTGCTGAATTATGTAAAGATTGCCACAGAACAAAAGAAGATAAGAGAAGAAAAGGAAAACGCTCAAAAGGAAAAGCTTTTGAAGTTTATCAAACCCGATAAACATACAAATTCCGAAAGCGATGACGATAATAAAGACGACAAAGAATAACATTTATTTTGCAGAGCAGTAAAATTGTTTGCTGCTCTGTAATTAAAAATATTTTTGTTAAAAAATTGACAAGTACATTTTTATATGTTATTATATTAGCATATTAGCACACTAAAGCGTTTTATAAAGAGGTTTTTATGAAAAAGAATTTAAAAATTACCCCAGAAGGAATGAAAGATTTTCTTTTTGCGGAGTGTTCGGCAATGGACGATGTATGCGGCAAAATAGAAAAGGTATTTACAAAGGGTGGTTTTAAGAAAGTAATCACACCGGGCATTGAATTTTACGATATTTTTTCAATGGAATGCAGCGGAATTGACCAGCAGTCAATGTTTAAATCAGTTGACAACAAAGGCAGACTTCTTGTTATGCGTCCCGATTCAACACTTCCGATTGCAAGAATGGTGTCGTCAAGACTTAAAAACAGCATTATGCCTGTAAGACTTTACTATAAGCAGGCAGTGTACAGAAATAACCCTACTCTTATGGGCAGAAGAAATGAATTTATGCAGATGGGCGTTGAATTGCTCGGCGTAAAGGGCAAGAGGGCAGACCTTGAGGTGCTCTCAACAGCAATCAGAGCGATTATGAGCGTTGCCGATGATTTCAGAATCGAACTCGGTCACGCACAGGTATTTAACGCACTTATCAGTGAAATAGATATTGACGAGGATTTCAAAGAGAAAATCAGAGTTACCATTGAGGGCAAAAATTATTCTGCTCTTAATAACCTGCTTGACAAACTTGCGCCTTGCAAGGCTGTAACCGCTATCAGAAGTTTGCCGTCGCTCTTTGGCGGTGACGAAGTGTTTGACAAGGCAACAGAGCTTTGCAGCGGCACAAAGGCTGTTGACGCACTCAATTATTTACATACACTCTACGATTCGCTTAAAACTCTCGGACTTGGGGACAAACTCATTGTTGACCTCGGTCTTGTACAGAGAAACGATTATTATACAGGTTTTGTTTTCTGCGGATATATTTCAGGCATAGGTGACGCAGTCCTTTCGGGCGGCAGATACGATGACCTTCTTTCTGAATTTGACGCTCCTATGGGCGCAGCGGGTTTTGCGATTGATACGGACGCAATCACAGAAAAACTGCTTTCCGATAAAAATACAAGCTATACTGATGTACCCGATATTCTCGTTTATGCAAATGACGGCGCAGAGATTGAGGCAATCAATGCCGTTGCCGATATGCAGAGAAACGGAATTAACGCCCGTTTCTGCGTGCTCGAAACTCTTGAAGAGGCAAAGGCTTTTGCAGAAAAAATGGGTATAGAAAAAGTACAGATTATCGGCTGAGTGTGAAAGGATTTTTCAAATGAAACCATTAAGAATAGCTCTTACAAAGGGCAGACTTGAGAAAACAACTATTGAGCTTTTCCAAAAAATCGGCTACAACTGCGATGAGGTTATCAATAAGGGCAGAAGACTTATTCTTCCGATTGGTGACAACGACTTTGAGGTTGTGCTTGCAAAGGCGGCCGATGTTATTACATATGTTGAGCACGGTGTGTGCGACCTCGGCGTGGTAGGTAAGGACACCATTCTCGAAAACGGCAATTCTTTTTATGAATTGCTCGACTTAGGCTTCGGCAAGTGCAGATTTGCCCTTGCTACTAAAAAAGGCACAGATTTTTACAGCGGATACAACACAAAGACTATTGCAACTAAATATCCGAATGTAACCCGTGCATTTTTTGACGATAAAAATATGGATGTCAGAATTATTAAAATCGAAGGCTCTGTAGAGCTTGCTCCGCTTGTGGGACTTTCTGACGGCATTGTTGATATTGTAGAAACCGGCTCAACACTAAAGGCAAACGGACTTGAGGTTATTGAGTGGGTAACTGAAATTTCGGCAAGACTGATTGCAAACACAGCAAGCCTTAAACTTCGCAAGGCAGAAATTGAGGAACTTCAAAAGAAACTGGAGGCTGTAACAAAATGATTACTACTGTAATTGCTGACGGAAAAAAGGAATACGATTTTATAGAGCTTCTCAAAAGCAGAGCGCAAAATTCAGACAAGAATGTTATTCCGATTGTGTCTGAAATCATTGAAAATGTTAAGACAAACGGCGACAAGGCGGTATATGACTACACCGTTAAATTTGACGGCAAAGCACCTGAAAAGGCAGAGATTTCTGCTGATGAAATCGACGCCGTAATTTCTGAATGTGACCCTAAATATATCGAAACAGTAAGAAAAGCCGCAAAGAATATTGAGGATTTCCATAAGCGTCAGGTTCAGCAGAGCTGGCTTACCACAAAGAATAACGGCGTTATTATGGGACAGCGTATCAGAGGCTTGAAGCGTGTCGGCATCTATGTTCCCGGCGGTACAGCTGCGTATCCGTCATCTGTACTTATGAATGCAATTCCCGCTAAAATTGCAGGTGTTGAGGAAATTGTAATGTGCACACCTCCTATGAAAAACGGCAAGCCGAACCCAAATATTCTTGCAGCCGCCAAGCTTGCGGGTGTTGACAGAATTTTCCTTATGGGCGGTGCACAGGCTGTTGCTGCTATGGCATACGGCACAGAGAGCGTACCTAAGGTTGACAAGATTGTAGGTCCGGGCAATATCTTTGTTGCCACAGCCAAAAAACTTTTGTACGGTACCGTTGATATTGATATGATTGCAGGCCCGAGCGAAATTCTTATTATTGCCGATAAATCGGCTAATCCTAAATTTCTTGCCGCCGACCTTATGAGCCAGGCAGAGCACGACAAACTTGCGTCTGCAATTCTTCTTACAGACTGCGAAGAACTTGCAAATCAGACTGTAAAAGAGCTTGAAAGACAGGTTCAAACCCTTTCGAGAAATGAAATTATAAATTCTTCGCTTGACAATTTCGGTGCGATTATTGTGTGCAGTGATATGAAACAGGCCGTACTTTTCGCAAACGAGCTTGCTCCGGAGCATCTCGAAGTATGCTGTGAAAATCCGATGGAGTATGTAGGCAAACTCGACAACGCAGGTTCGGTATTCCTCGGCAACTATTCACCTGAACCTCTCGGCGACTATTTTGCAGGTCCTAACCATGTTCTTCCTACAAGCGGTACAGCAAGATTTTTCTCACCGCTATCGGTTGACAGCTTTGTTAAGAAATCAAGCTTTATCTGCTACACAGAAGAGGCATTAAGAAACGATGCGCAGGATGTAGTTCGCTTTGCGGACACAGAGGGACTTACAGCACACGCAAATTCAATCAAAGTCAGATTTGATGACATTGATTTTGAATAAATGATTTTAAGTTAAAATGAATAGTGATTTGACAGAGTGTTTTGTCAAAAAATTATTTGATTTAAATTTACGGAAATTATTAAAATTTTGTAATATTTATTGTAAATCGTCTTTAAAAAGGATATAATCATATAGACTGAGCTTTTAGGCTCTGTTTAGATAACTTATTTGAGGTGAGAAAATGCGCCAAACAGAAATCAGCCGTAAAACCAAAGAAACCGACATCAAGCTTTCACTTTGTCTTGAGGGCGGAGATATTTCAATTGACACAGGCATTGGATTTTTTGACCATATGCTCAATTCGTTTGCCACACACGCAGGCTTTGGTCTTGAGCTTGAGGTTAAGGGCGATTTGTATGTTGACGAGCATCATACAGTTGAGGATACGGGTATAGTCCTCGGCAAGGCATTTTCTCAAATTTTAAAAGATAAATCTTCTATCGACCGTTTCGGCAGTTTTTATGTACCGATGGACGAGGCGCTTGCGTTTGCCTCTGTCGATATAAGCGGCAGACCTTTCCTTGTATTTGACGCAGAATTTCCGCAGGAAATGTGCGGTCAGTACAATTGTGCAATGACTGTTGAGTTTATGAGAGCACTTGCTTACAATGCAGGCATTACTCTGCACATAAAGTCTTTGTACGGTGACAATTCTCACCATATTACAGAAGCAATTTATAAAGCGGTTGCTCACGCATTAAGACTTGCCGTAAAGGAAAATACCTCAAATAAACCTCTTTCCACTAAAGGAGTGTTATAAATGATTATTTTACCTGCAATAGATATTAAAGACGGTAACTGCGTAAGACTTTTTAAAGGTGATTACTCAACAGTAGAAAAGGTGTGCGACACACCTTATAAAGCGGCTGAACAGTTTAAAGCTGCAGGCGCACAGTATATGCATATGGTTGACCTTGACGGCGCTAAGGACGCTACTCTCGCAAATGCAGACCTCATCATTGATGTGGCAAAGCAGAGCGGACTTAAGGTAGAAGTAGGCGGCGGTATTCGTGATATGGCTGCTATTGAACGCTACCTTAACAACGGCATCGACAAGGTTATATTGGGTTCGGCGGCTGTAAAAAATCCTGACTTTGTAATTGAGGCGGTAAAGGCTTTTGGCGACAAAATTGTTGTTGGCATTGACGCTAAAAACGGTATGGTTTGTGCCGAGGGTTGGATTGACGAGTCGGAAATCAACTACATAGAGCTTGCAAAGCGTATGGAGGATATTGGCGTTGGTCAGATTGTGTTTACCGATATTGACCAGGACGGTACACTTGCAGGCCCTAATTTAAAGCAGCTTGACGACCTTGTTCACGAGGTAAACTGCCGAGTAGTAGCAAGCGGCGGCGTGTCTGTTCTTAAAGACATAATTAACCTTGCGGAGCTTGATGTTTACGGCGCAATCTGCGGTAAGGCTATCTACACAGGCAACCTCGATTTGAAACAGGCTATTGAAATTACAAGCAAGATTTAAGGAAAACACTATGGAAAAAAATATTGATTTTGATAAATTTTTTGTGAAATCAGATTTAATTCCTGCAATTATTCAGGAAAAATCAACAGGCGAAGTGCTTATGCTTGCCTATATGAATAAAGAGAGTATGAAAAAGACCTTTGAAACAGGATACACATGGTTTTGGTCAAGAAGCCGTCAGGAGCTTTGGAACAAGGGCGCTACATCGGGACATCTTCAAAAAGTAATTGAAATTTTCGGAGATTGCGATGACGATACTTTGCTTATTACGGTTGAGCAGACAGGCGCAGCTTGTCACACAGGCAATCATTCCTGTTTTTATACACAATTAAAATAATATATAAAGGGTGAATACAAGTGAACGAGAATGAAATTCTTTCAGCACTTTATCAGACAGTTGTAAACAGACGAGATAATCCAAAGGAAGGTTCATATACTTGTTACCTGCTTGACAAGGGAATTGACAAAATTCTCAAAAAAGTAGGCGAGGAGTGCAGTGAAACAATTATTGCCGCAAAGAACGGCGACAACAGCGAAACTGTTTATGAGATTGCAGACCTTATTTATCATCTTACGGTTATGATGGTTCAGCAGAACATCCCTCTTGAAGATGTGCTTGCAGAGCTTGACAAGCGCAGCGAAAAGACAGGTAACTTAAAGAAGTTCCATACTGTTGATAAAAATTCCTGATAAAACAAAAACCCTATGGCAAATGTCATAGGGTTTAAAAATGTGTAAATTTTATTTATGCGGCAACCATATATTTTGAAAGCGCATTTGTAAAGCTTTCTGTCGGCTCGGAGCTTAAAACAAGCTCAACAGGCTTGTTAATATCTAACGAGAAAAATCCCATAATAGAGTGTCCGTCAATGGCGACATCGCCGTTTTTTATCATTATAGTTTCGTGGGGAAATTTTGTGAAAATTTCAAATACATCCATAATTTCTTTTTGACTTGTAATTGTAATCGGAATATTAAACATCTTATATCACCTCGTTAAAATAATAACAGCACTATAATACCATTTTTTTGACATTAATTCAATAACAAAATAAGCAATATTTTAAAATCCACATATTATACGAAAAAAAGGAAAATCAGTATGAATTTTAATATAATAACCCTCGGTTGTAAAGTAAACCAGTATGAATCACAGGCAATGCGTGAGGTTCTTCTGAAAAACGGATTTGAACTTGCCAAGCCAAACACACCTGCCGATATAACTGTAGTAAACAGCTGCACAGTTACCTCTGTAAGTGACGCTAAAAACCGTAAGCTTATCAATAAAATCCGCAGAGAAAATCCTGACGGAATTATTGTGCTTACAGGCTGTATGCCGCAGGCTTTTCCCGACAGACAGGAAAATTTTGAGAATTGCGACATAGTGCTCGGAAACGCAAAAAGAGCGGAGCTTGTTCCCGCCATTTACGAATATATTGAAAATCATATGAAAAATGTTTTTATATCACCGCACCCTGTAAAAAACGAGAAATTTGAAGATTTATCCATATCTTCTCTCGGCGAGCATACAAGAGCATTTATAAAAATCGAGGACGGCTGTAACCGCTTCTGCTCATACTGCATTATTCCTTTTGCGAGAGGCAGAGTTCGTTCAAAGAGCATAGAGGCGCTTAAAGCCGAAGTGGAAAAAATCGCAAACAACGGTTATCTTGAGGTTGTGCTTGTAGGTATCAATCTTTCCGCATACGGTCAGGACGAGGGACTTAACCTTGCCGATGCCGTAGAATGTGTGTGCGCACAAGAGGGAATTGAGCGTGTCAGACTTGGTTCTGTTGAGCCGGAGCAAATGGACGAACCGATGATAAAAAGGCTTGCCGCTCAACCTAAGTTTTGCCCACAGTTCCACCTTTCACTTCAGAGCGGCTGTGACAACACATTAAAAGCAATGAACAGACATTACGATACCGCCGAGTACAGCAAGATTGTATCTAACATCAGAAATACATTTGACAATTCTTCAATAACCACCGATGTTATGGTTGGATTTGCAGGGGAAACCGAAGACGATTTTAAAGCGTCTATGGATTTTGTAAAGCAGACAGGCTTTGCAAAGGTACATGTGTTCCCGTATTCAAGAAGAAAAGGCACGGTTGCCGACAAAGCGCCTAACCAGATAGCGCCGAATATCAAGGAGCAGAGAGCCAAAGAGATGGGCGAGCTTGTTGCCGAGTCAAGAGCGGAATTTCTGAAAACACAGGTCGGTCTTACTGAGTCTGTGCTTATTGAGCAACTTCGCCACGGCTATCTTGAGGGTTACACAAAAAACTACACACCTGTTCATATTATATCCGACGACGAAAGCCTTTGCGGTCAGATTGTGAATGTTAAAATCACATCTGCCGAAGATGATTACTGTATGGGTACTGTTGTTTGATTTTCGGCATCTAAATTATTGCTCATAGCCTTTGTAAGATTAGCAATTTCCGTACCTGCGTTTTCGTCTTTAAGTGCGGAGTATGAGTAGAGCATAATTCCGCTGACTTTTTCGTTATTAACAGCTGTTTTATATTCGTCGGCAAGAATATTGTTGCTGTAAAGCCAAGTGCCCTCGTCGGCATCGCTGTTTGCTTTATAGCCCGCCAATCCGACATATAGTTTTACCGATTTATTAATATCAAGCTCAGACCATGCGGTGAGGGAATCTTCAAATGTCAATGCGGGATTGTCAAGGCTGTAATAAAGCTGAGGACATATGTAGTCCACAAAACCTTTGCAGATACACCATGTTTTTACATCGGCGTAAATCTGTGCATTGTTGTCGATATTTCCCTGCGGGGAAATGCCGAATTCCACATCATCACTGATTTTATGAATTGCTCTGTAGGTATCGCAAATCAGTGTGTTTACATTGGCAAGCCGCCAATTATCAATTGACATACAGTTCATTTCGCCTACGGTTTCCACATACTCGGAATATTCCGTATCGTCAAAATCACTGTCTTGCGTGGGATAAAAATAATCGTCAAATTGTATTCCGTCAATATCGTAATTCCTTACAATTTCGGTTACACCGTCGATTATAAGGTTTCGTGCCATTTTGTTTGCGGGATTTAAAAAAATTCCGTTTTCGGTTTCTTCGCCTATTTCGTTGTCAATCACATACGGATTGGTTTCACTCAAGGCTTGCGGAGTGCTGTCTGTGCTGATTCTGTACGGGTTCACCCATGCGTGAATGTCAAGGTCAAGCTGCGAACAGACCTCGCACATTACCTCAAGTGCGTCATAACCCGGATTTACTCCCTGTTTGCCGCTCAAAATGTGCGAATACGGAAAAAATTTTGAATCGTACAGTGCGTCACAAAACGGACGGACTTGTACTATAAGCGTATTAAATCCTGCATTCTTGCTGTTGATTGCTATGTTTTTAAATTTTTCTCTGAATGAGGCTTCACTTTTGTCCGTTTCGTTCTGCATATCAAGTTCTATGTAAGAAACCCACACGCCACGCATTTCTTTTTCGGCTTTTTTCGGCTGCTCATCGACTGCACTGTCGATTGTGGCAGTGTCAACCGTTGCGGTTGAGGTTGGTTTTGCTTCGTTTTTCACCGAGTACGCTCGTGCCACAAGGGCGGTTATCAGCAGAACGGCAGATACAATTACAGGTGCAAGTTTTTTTACAGACATCTAAATCCTTCCTTTTGAGGTGTAATATGGAAATTTATTCACAATTGTTACTGATTTATCTTGTACTGATAAACCTTGTATCAATCATTGTAACAATATCAGATAAAGTAAAAGCAATTAAAAGAAAGTGGAGAATTCCCGAAAGCACCTTGCTTTTGCTTTCAGCGCTCGGCGGCAGTGTGTCTATGTATATAACTATGCTGATTATCCGCCACAAAACCAAACATCCGAAATTTATGATTGGTATTCCTGTAATTTTTGCACTTCAATGTATTTTAGTGTTTCTGATATGGAGATATATTTATGTCTGATAAGCTGATTTTTACCGTTCCAACCGAATATAACGGGGTGAATGCCCTTAGCTTTCTGCGCTCGTTCTGCGGACTTTCATCAAGAATGATAACACGATTAAAGCGTGAAAAAGACGGTATTTTGATGGACGGAAAAATTTTGCGTACGATAGATACTGTGTCGGCAGGAAAAACTGTAGAAATCAGTCTGCCCGATGAAAAAATCGGTATAGAGCCTGTCGAGGGCGAGCTTGACATTTTGTACGAAGACGACTATATTTTAATTGTAAACAAGCCGTATTCAATGCCTGTTCACCCTGTAAAACAGCACCAAAGCGACACGCTTGCCAATCTTGTGGCATTTTATGCGCAGAGCAAAGGCAAGGAGTTCACTTTTCGTGCAATCAACAGGCTCGACAAGGATACTTCCGGTATAGTTTTTATTGCCAAAGACCGATACACGGCAAATGCTGTAAAATTTGCTCTTAATAAAACATATATTGCAGTCTGCTCGGGAATTATAAATGAAAACGGCACTGTAAATGCACCGATTGCGTTAAAAAAAGACTCCAAAATGGTGCGAGAGGTCACATTAGACGGCGCACCGTCCGTTACGCATTACAAAGTCCTTGTAAAGGGCAAAGACTGCACGCTGGTAAGTCTTGTGCTTGAAACAGGCAGAACGCATCAGATTCGCTGCCATATGGCATACCTCGGTCATCCGCTTGAGGGCGATGATTTGTACGGAGGCAAACTCGATAAAATTCAAAGGCAGGCTTTGCACTGCGGTAAACTTGATTTTGTGCACCCGATAACAAAACAGCCGATTACTGTCACTGCGCCGATTCCCGATGATATGAAAAATATTTCTCGGGAAATAAATGCCGCTCTCGAAAACAACATTGTTTTATAAAGTGTCCGCATCGGTCGGCAGGTAGTTGTAAACTTCTTTGTATGACTCAAGCTGTGCCTCGTTTTCGGGCTTGCTCGGAATTAGCCCTGTGCAGTCATAGGTTGAATAAGCGTTCGCCATTTGGTCAAGACAGCGTTCAAGATTTTTATTTGCGTTTGCAAATTCATTTTCTTTTGTCGCATTGTTTGTTTTATTTTTACTTTTCATAAAATCACCCCGTAGTTATTATTTTACGCAATGCCGTAATAATTCGGTGATATTTTTAATCTTGTCGATGAAATGTCGCAAAGCGGCAAAAGGTTAGCCGTTTACGCAGAAAAAACTGTAAGTGCTAATTATATAGTATAAACCATAATATCTAAAAACATAACCTGTGTGAACAAGTATTTACACGATGCTTTACACACAGCTTTTCTTAAAAGAAAAGTTAGCAAAAACTAACTTGATGAAAATAACTTTAAAAGAAGTTAAGAAAATGATTAAGTTACAAATTTATCGGAAAACGAGTTTAAGAAGATTGGCTTGGCTTTTGCTGTGTTTACCCGACCGATGATTGCTAAGTTATAAAAATACAATTGGATAATTTACAACTTGCGTTTGCTGTGATATAATTTTATTAATTGATTTTTGTATTATTTTGCAGGGTACGGTGATAAAATGAAGAAAATCGCAGTCGGAATACTTGCTCATGTTGACTCGGGAAAAACTACGCTTTCAGAGGCGCTTATGTACTGTTCGGGCAATATTACAAAACTTGGCAGAGTTGACCACAGGGATTCTTTTCTCGACACATTTTCGCTTGAGCGTGACAGAGGCATTACCATATTTTCAAAACAGGCTGTAATGAAGTACAACGATACCGAATTTACTCTGCTTGACACCCCCGGGCATATTGATTTTTCAGCCGAGGCGGAGCGCACCTTGCAGGTTCTCGATTATGCAATTCTTGTAATCAGCGGTACAAACGGTGTGCAAAGTCACACTGCAACACTCTGGAAACTCCTTAAAAGATACAATGTGCCGTGTTTTATTTTTGTAAATAAAATGGATCTTGACGGTGCGGATAAACTTGCGGTTATGGCACAGCTTAGAACAAATCTTGATGAAAACTGCATTGATTTTACATACCGAAATACGGATGCTTTTCGTGAGAGTGTTGCTGTATGTGACGATAAAATTCTCGAGAAATTTTACGAAACCGACAGCGTTGAAAATTCGGATATTGTAAGAGCGATTAAACAGCGCAAAATTTTTCCGTGTATGTTCGGTTCGGCACTGAAGCTTGACGGCGTGCGTGAATTTATAGATTGCGTTGACTTATATACACAAATGCCCGATTATCCCGATGAATTCGGTGCGAAGGTCTTTAAAATCGCAGAGGATAATCAGGGCAACAGACTTACTTTTTTGAAAGTGACGGGCGGAAGTTTAAAGGTGCGTGAAGTGCTTAAGAGTGACAAAAATGTCAATGCCGAAAAAGTGAACCGAATCAGAGTGTATTCGGGAGAGAAATTCACTGCGATTGACGAGGCGGCGGCAGGTACTGTCTGCGCAGTAACAGGCATTACCTTTGCAAAACCCGGTGACGGGCTCGGTGCTCAAGCGGATTCCGATTTGCCAATGCTTGAGCCTGTTCTCACTTATCGTGTCGACCTTTTGGACGGAACAGACCCACACACTGCCCTTACAAAACTTAAGATTATAGAGAATGAAGACCCACAGCTTAATGTGGTTTGGAACAGCCGACTTGCGGAAATTCATATTCAGCTTATGGGCGAAATTCAGCTTGAAGTGCTCAAAAGTATAATTTACGAACGCTTTGGTATGAAGGTTGAATTCAGCACGGGCAGTATTATTTATAAAGAAACCGTTGAAAATACCGTTGAGGGAGTAGGCCATTTTGAACCGCTCAAGCACTATGCGGAGGTTCATCTGCTTATAAAACCGCTTAAGCGTGGCAGTGGAATTATCATTAATTCACGCTGTAAAGAAGATTTGCTTGACCGTAATTGGCAAAGGCTTATTCTTACTCATCTGCACGAAAAAACGCACATCGGAGTGTTGACAGGTTCACCGATTACTGATGTTGAAATTACGCTTGTATCGGGCAAAGCTCACGCAAAGCATACCGAGGGCGGAGATTTCAGACAGGCAACTTACAGAGCTGTAAGACAAGGCTTGCGCTCGGCAAAAAGCGTTTTGCTTGAACCCGTTTATGAATTTACGCTTGAAGTTCCCAATGAAAATATTGGCAGGGCAATGACGGATATTCAGCGTATGAACGGTACATTTTCATCACCGGAAAGCAGGGGAGATGTTACGGTTTTGAGCGGCACCTGCCCTGTTTCGGAAATGGGAAGTTACACAAAAGAGGTTATGCAATACACTCACGGCAAGGGCAAACTTGCGTGTATTTTAAAGGGATATGAGCCGTGTCACAATGCAGAAGAAGTTATTGAAAGTATCGGTTATGACTGCGATGCCGACTTAGAAAATCCTTGCGGCTCTGTCTTTTGCTCGCACGGTGCAGGTTACAATGTGCCTTGGAATGAAGTTGCACAGCATATGCATTTGCCGAGTATTCTTGAACCCGTTAAGGAGGACAGCGTAAGTACAAACAGCAAAAACGCCTTTGAAAAATGCAAAAATCAGGACGATGTTTTTGCTCTTGACAAAGAACTTATGCAAATTTTTGAGCAGACTTACGGCCCGATTACTCATAAAAAAGCACCCGAAAAGCGAAAGGTTACTGCGGTTTCCGCAATAGATAAGGCGGCTGAAAAATTAATGAAAAATCCGCAGTACAACGGCACGGAATATTTGCTTGTAGACGGATACAATGTGATTTTTGCCTGGGAGCACCTCAAAGAATTGACGGAACGCAGTCTTGACTGTGCAAGGCAGGTGCTTATAAATATTCTTTGCAATTATCAGGGATACAGCAAGTGCAATCTCATTCTCGTATTTGATGCTTACCGTGTAAAAGGGCAGTACAGAGAAGTGGAAACCGTGAACGGAATCAGCATTGTTTACACCAAAGAGGCAGAAACTGCTGATATGTACATAGAGAAAGTATCGCATAAACTTGCGAAAAACAACAGAGTGCGTGTTGTCACTTCTGACGCACTTGAGCAAATGATAATTCTCGGAAACGGCGCATTGCGTGTATCCTCACTCGCTTTTCTTGAAGAAGTAAGACAGGCGGAAGAAGAAATCAGAAATATTATAAATAACGATTAAACGAAAGTTGGCAGAATACAATCTGTAGGCTTTTGCTTTGTGAAGTATTGACAAATATAAATACTGATAATATAATTAAATTGTTATTAATATTACTGATTTTTCAAGGTGATAAAATGGAATTTTTATGTGATACTAATTATATATTGTTTCCGACAAGCGATAACGCACAAAACAAAAGGCTGTATTTTTATATTGACAATGAACTCGTTTATGATATAGTTTTAAAACTTGACAATGATTCTCCCGATTATAAATTTTCTGTTAATATGAGAAGATTTAAGGGTAACAAGATAAAAATTATATCCAATCCTATGATGAATATTTGCTTTGAAAAAGCCGATAAAATACAATTCGATTATGACGGAAAATACAGACCCTCGGTGCACTTTACGGCTTCAAAAGGCTGGATAAACGACCCGAACGGACTTGTATATTACGGCGGCAGGTATCTTATGTATTTTCAGCACAATCCAGTTGCCACAACATGGGAAAATATGCATTGGGGCGGCGCAGTAAGTGATGACCTTATACATTGGGAAGAAATCGGAGATGTACTTTTTCCCGATAAAGACGGCACAATGTTTTCGGGCAGTGCAATAATTGACAAGAAAAATCTGACAGGATTACAGAGAGGTAATGAGCCTGCAATCTTATATTTTTATACTTCTGCGGGAAATACATCAGAAACCTCTAAAGGAAAACCGTTTACACAATGTCTTGCTTACAGTAATGACGGCGGCAAAACGCTGATTAAATATGACAAAAATCCTATAATTAAAAATATTATAAAAGAAAACCGTGACCCGAAAGTAATATACTGTGAACCTGATGACAGTTATATTATGGTGCTGTTCCTTGACGGTCACAGCTTTGCAATTTTAAAATCCAAAAATCTGCTTGATTGGTCGCAAATACAGGAAATTTCATTACCCGACGATGGGGAATGTCCCGACTTTTATCCGCTTTGCGCAGACGGCGACAGCAAAAATATTAAATGGATATTTTCAGCCGCCTCCGACAGGTATTATATCGGCTCGTTTGACGGCAATAAATTTATTATTGAAACCGAACAAAAAAGACTGAATTTCGGTAATGCGTCATATGCCGCTCAATCCTGGTCGGATATACCTAACGGCAGACGAGTGAGAACTGCTTTTGCGTCATTTGTAATACCGAATAATCCGTTTGGCAGTTGTCTTAACATACCGCAAAATATGACTATAAAAACAATTAACGGTGAACCGTATCTATCGGCATTGCCTGTAAAAGAATTTGAAACGCTTTATAAAAACAGAGATGTCAAAACCGATGTTGTGATTAATTCGGATATGCCGTTTATTAAGAGTATTCAAAGCAAAGCCTGCGATATTTCTGTTTCTGCAAGTGCGGAAAAATCTTTTTCTTTGGAGCTTTTCGGTCTTAAAATATCTTTTAATGCAGATGATAAAATATTGCAGTGTCTTGATAAATCCGCACCGCTTAAATGTGAGAACGGCACAGTAGATTTGAGAATAATTTTCGATACTTTATACACTGAAATTTTCGCTGATTTCGGCACTGTATTTATGGGTATGACATATATCGCCGACAGTAATCTGAACAGCTTGCGTATCGAATCAAAAGACGCAACAATTCACAATATAAGAGTTTCCGAGTTAAATTCAATTCACTAAAAATTTTATTTACTGCTTGAATATATTTATAAAATGTGATATTATATATAAAGTTGATAAAATATTAAAAAATACGGAGGAAAATTATGTCTGTTTCATATATGACACACCCGCTTATCCGACACAAAATCACATTGCTCAGAAAAGAGAGCACATCTACAAACGAGTTTAGAAAACTTGTTGAAGAGATTGCTATGCTTATGGGATACGAGGCACTTTCTGACCTTGAAACACAGGAAATTTCTATTAAAACTCCGCTTGAAGAGTCAAAACAGCCTGTAATTTCAGGTAAAAAACTTGCCGTAGTACCGATTTTAAGAGCCGGTCTTGGTATGGTAAACGGTATTCTCGCACTTGTACCGTCAGCAAGAGTAGGTCACATCGGACTTTATCGTGACCCTGTCACTCACGAGCCTCACGAATATTACTGCAAACTTCCCGAGCCGATCGACCAAAGACAGATTGTTGTTGTAGACCCTATGCTTGCGACAGGCGGTTCGGCAGTTGCCGCTGTAGATTACATCAAAGAGCACGGCGGTCAAAAAATTAAATTTATGTCAATTATCGCAGCGCCTAAGGGCGTTGAAACCCTTATGAAAGCGCACCCTGACATTCAGCTTTATGTTGGCGCACTCGATCGTGAACTTGACGATAACGCATATATCCGTCCGGGCCTCGGTGATGCCGGCGACAGAATTTTCGGTACTAAATAATAAAAAACGCTGATAAATATAGGAGTAGCCATAAAAACCGACCTACAAATCTTTAGATTTTCAGTCTAACTTTTTGGGGCGGCTTAAATTTACGGTTACTCTTTTTTATGACAGAGTAACTGCCTTCTGAGCAGCAGGTCAATCCTCTTTGATATAATATAGTGTATGATGATACTGACCTGACAGCCGATATAGTTATACACAGAAATTGGAATGATATTTATTCTTACGGTCTAAATTATATTTGATTAGGGCGGACAGCATTTTTGTGCTGTCTGCTGTAAAACAAAATATAAAAATCTCGCCTATCCGATTGACTTTTATTAATTGATTTGATATAATAAATCTGTTAGTATGATATTTTGAATATCGCTAACCTGTCGCAAGAACACAAATTAATAGATATGCAGGTATGGCGGAATTTAAGTGAGTATCCAAATCTGTGATTTGCCAATACGAACTTATGCAAAATCTATTTTAATAGATTTTGTAGGCAGACTAACCTGTCGCAAGAACACAAATTAATAGATATGCAGGTATGGCGGAATTTAAGTGAGTATCCAAATCTGTGATTTGGCAATACGAACTTATACAAAATCTATTTTAATAGATTTTGTAGGCAGACTAACCTGTCGCAAGAATACAAATTAATATATATGCAGGTATGGCGGAATTGGCAGACGCGTATGGTTCAGGTCCATATGAAAGCAATTTCATGCAGGTTCAAGTCCTGTTACCTGCACCACAAAGAGGTATTAGTACACATAAGTATTAATACCTCTTAAAATTTTGTTGATTTTCTTTCAGGACTTGAAGACGAGCGTTAAGAAAACAGTCCGGTGGACTGTTTTTAGCGAGAGCGTTGATGATACTTTGACTATGGACAAGCCGCAATAGGCGAGGTAAAAAGTTTTTTCTAAAACAAAAGTATGTTACCTGCACCAAAAGAGTAATTTTTAACTGCTCTTTTTTCTTTTCTGAAATACTAATTATAATATTTCGGAAAATTTAAAAAACGGTTCTTGCGGTAAGGATAAGGGGATATGAATAAAATTCAGTATTAAAAATTAAAAAGCACAGGCTTTTCAAAATAACGAAAGTCTGTGCTTTTTATTTTCCTGCAACTATTTACTTTTTCCTCTAAGCATTACATCGGCGGTGAAGATGCTGTCTTTTTGCGTGAAACGGCAGTAGCCGCCGCCCTTTTCGGCTATGCGGCGGACGGATTGTGTGCCGATGCCTTCGCCGCTGTGTTTGCTTGATTCAAAAATTCCGTTTTTTTCTTTTACAACTCCGTTGTAGAAGTTTTCTACTTTAATAAGCACTACATTATCCGAGTGCATTCTTGCAAACACGGTTATTCTTCGTTTGTCGGGTGCGGTTCGCATACTTGCCTCAAGCGCATTTTCAAGCAAATTAGAGAGCACAAGGCAAATATCAATTTCAGATACGGAAAGTTCTTTTGGAAGTTCGAGCTTGAATACACACGGTATTTCCAAATCTTTATACCTATGATAATAATGCCCCGCTACTCCGTCAATCGCATTGTTTTCGCACAGCTTGAGTTCCGAACTCGGAATACTCTTGCTCATTTTGCTTAAATAATTTTCAAGGCCTGCCCAATCTTTTCGTTTGACAAACGAATTAAGAATCGACAGATGATGCCGCATATCGTGACGGGCGTGTCGGGTTTCTTCAATCGCCTTATTAAGCGTGTTGTACTGCTCTTGCTGCATATACAGAATTGTGTTTTCCTGTGTGAGCTTGTGATTGTTATTAAGGCTTTTTGCCATTATGTAAAACAGAGCGTAAAAAAGCAAAAGCAAACCGAGCATCGTACAACAGATTACAATATATCCCTGCATAATTCTTCCTGTATGCAGAATGTTTGGATTCCACGGTATTATAAATATGTTTATGGTGATAAAAACAGCGGGTAATATCCAGAACACATACCATGTGTGAGCAATGTTTTCGTCGTCTATTAGGTCGCATACTGCGTGAGAGGCAGGGTAAAACGCAAGCATTACAAATATCCAGCAAAAAATATTGAAAACAATTCCGCCCGTAAGCCCGAACCAAGGCTCGATATTTTTAGGATAAACTATTGAGTCAATGGCTCGTGTTATGCTTGCAAGGCAGGCATAAACGCCGCACACGGCAAGTGCAATATTTGCGGATTTCAATATAGATGTCCTAAGCGTTGCGCAGTAGGCAATGGTCATAAGCATAAAGGCAGGCAGGATTAAAGAAATTGTTTTTATTTCAAACGAATAACAAAACAGTCCGCCCACTATGCAAAGCATAAGGAGTGTTGACAGCCAAATTGCCGTCAATGCGCCCATTTTTATTTTTAAATGCTGTTTCATAGGCAGGTATGCAAGTAAAGTGCCGGGTATCAGCACGGCAAGCTCAAGCATAGGTCGTAGCATTTCCGTCACAATATCACCTCTTGTTAAAGATAAAATCGGCGAACCGACTTTTTGCGGATTTTGTAAGACTTCGGCTGACCGAAATTCTCACTCCGTTGTTCAGTATAAATTCCGTTCCGTCAAAATCGCTTGCGTAATCAAAATTAATAATTACTCCACGGTTGCACATAAAAAATCTTTCGTCGCTTTCAAGCTGTTTGCCAAACTCCGCAAATGTACTGCGAACCACGGTGGTTGCACAGTCGCTTTTGTATATGTTGATGCAGTGCTTAAAATGTTCGGCGTAGATTATTTCATTCAGCCTGATTCTCTGTGTGCCGCCGATTACTTTTACTTCTATATATTTGTCCGATGACGGCAGGCGGTTTAAAATATCCGTAAATGCAATTTTAAGTTCATCTGTCGTATATGGTTTGACAAGGTAGTCAAATGCCCTTACTTTAAAGCCCTCGAGTGCATAGTCTGACGAAGTGGTTGTAAAAATCAGGATACATTCCTTATCAAATTCTCTAAGCAGTTTTGAAATTTCTATTCCGTTTTCTTTATCTATGTAAATATCCATAAATGCAACTTCAAATGCTGTTTGCTTTGAGGCATTTATAAAATCAATTCCTTTTTCAAATTCGTATATTTCTCCGTTAATGCTATTATCCGAAAGTAACTTGTTAAGCCTGCTTATCAGCAATTGTCTGTCACTTTTCAGATCGTCAATAACAGCAATGCGCATTGTAATCCCCTCGGTACGATATTACTATATTCAACATTGTACCACATTTTTTTGTAAAAATCTTGTCTTTGCATATCAATTTGTGACGGATTTCTGCAATTCGTGCTATTTGTATAGAATAAATCGCAAAATATAGGTATAATTATAAAAAATAAAAATATTGTTAAAGAAGGGAAACAAATGAACAAAGCAATCAGACTGACTAAATCGTTCACGGCACTGCTGCTCACGGCGATTATTACGCTCGGCACTTTTGCAGTGACTGCAAATGCGGCAGAGCTAAAAAGTATGGACGCCTCAAAATCGGCAAAGTTTGACACAGCCAAGCTGTATTATATTTATCTTAATTTGCCTGATAAAGACACCGATAAGCCGCTTGCCCGCAACGAGTTCCGTTGGAACATCAACGGTACAGGATATGGAGCAAATGTAGCTCATCTTGATTATCTCGGCGGTAAGCAATGTAAGATGAAGCTTCAGCAAAAAGGTGATTATTACGGTATAAAATGTGATGATTTTAAAAAATGGCTCGATGTTGAACATAAAAAGTCGGAGGTAGGTAATGTTATTCATCAATGGGACGACACATTGAAAAATGATAATCAATATTTCAGATTTGAGCCTGTACCTAACAAAGCAGATACATACTACATAATTGCTAAAATTACCGACCAAAAAAACAACAATCTTTATGTCGGTACGGAGAATAATGCTTATAAACAAGAATCAAAAATTGCATTGACATCTAAAAAAACAGAGTGGGTTGTTAGGGCTACGGATGATGTATCCGAAAATTTCGGAGAACAGCAGATTCCCGGCGGTGATTCCAATAAAATAACGCCGCAGGAAAACGCTCCTGTTTTTATGCTTTATCCAAAAGATTATATCAGTGATGTAAATGTAAATAATGACGCAGTGGTTCAAGGTAATTGCCTGCAGCTTTATTACACCGGCACAACTCCTAAAATTACTGCGGAATGGGTCAGCTCAAGAAGAGCTTACAGACTGAGAAGTTATGATATTAACGAGAATGTTCCGAAAAATGCTTATGGTTCGTCAGTCCCATATGATGCCGTATGGGATGTAGACGGTGTGAATAACCCAAATAAGGCTGTTATTCATGTTTGGGAAAATTTAGGCAACAATCATTTGAGTCAGCTTTGGAGATTTATTCCTGTTGATTCCGAGGCTAATGTTTATTACATTTATAATGTAGGCAACAAGCTGTATCTTTCGATTGAGGGATATGAAAATAAAAACGATAACAATGATGTAAAACTTATTCTTTCCAAAAAAGCTTTTAAGTGGGATTTGAAATTTCTTAATATGAATTCATTAAATTCATATACTGCCGAAGATGTAAAAAACAAAACCGATAAAAGCTATGTAATAAACAGCGGCAATTGGATGTCACATTTGCCTGATGATATGTATCTTTCAGAGGTTAATATGCCCGGAACGCATGACACAGGCGCAACTTATATGACTGATGTCGCAGAACAGGTTTCAAAAGTATGTTGTCAGCAGCTTTATCCCGACGAACAGCTTAATTCGGGAGTAAGAGCATGGGACATAAGAATTAACAGAAGAAAATCAACTAACGAAGACAGTAATCCTACTATTATTCACGGAGAAAATTTTTACACCTGCCACAACAGGGACGGCAGTGATATGACTCTGCGTAATATAATGGACACTGCCAAAGATTTCCTTAAAGAACATCCTTACGAAACTGTTGTGATGACTTTGAAGGGAGATTCGAACGGCAGCGACGAAATTATCGGTGATATTGTTTTAAAGCAATATCTGAATAATAAAAATTATCCGATTTACAAACCGCAGAAGGGCGGAAGTGAGTATTCGCCTAAGCTCAAGGATGTAAGAGGAAAAATTGTATTTATTCGCAGACTCGATTTTTCGGACAGTTACATTAAAAAAGCAGAAAGCAAAGATTTAGGCTTTTCTGTAATGGACGCTTTCGGTATGGATGCAAGCAGATGGGACGATAATGATTATTCTCTTAATAAAAATGCCGTTCGTGTAGGAAACAGCAATATTTATGTACAGGATAATTACGGCGAGCGCGACGCAGATACAAAACTCCTTTATTTTTACAGCACAATTTCCGATGCTACTAAGAATAAATATACCGAGCAAGGAAATTATCTTTTTAACTATTCGGGTGCTAAGGATAATATTAATCAGCCAAGAATAGTAAACAGGTCGCTTATGGAGGACAGCTTTTTGTCACAGCCAGCCACATCAAGCGCTATACAAAGCATTGGTTTTGTTATGGCAAACTATATTGACGCAAAGCTAAGCGAAAGAATTTATATGACAAACTTTGTATCACAACACACTCATACATATAATGAAAAGGGCTTTTGCACAATTTGCGGTCAGTATCAGCCTGCCATTTATAATAAGAGCACCGATGTGTATACGATAAACAACGCAGGTCAGCTTTTCTGGTTCTCATCACTTGTAAACGGCGACCACAGCTATGCTGATTTTGATAAGCAAAATGCAGGTGCAAACGCAGAACTTGCCGCAAACATTGACCTTGAAAATAGGGAATGGGCGCCTGTCAATAATTATAAAGGCAATTTTAACGGCAAAGGACACAGTATTTTAAATCTTAATATAAGCAAGGCTTCAGATTACACAGGACTTTTCGGTTCTGTAAACGAGGGCAGTGTTTCCGATATTACGGTTTACGGCGACATTACAGTCAAAAATTCCGCAAGTCATATCGGCGGTGTTGTCGGCTACATTAATTTGGGTTCTGTCAAAAATGTAGTTTCTTATGTAAATATAAATAATGACAAATACGGTTCGCAGGTAACGCACGCAGGCGGCATTATCGGCTCTGTAGGAAATGATAAAACAGATATTGAGAAATGTATGTACTACGGAAGCATTCACCTCAATAATTCTTCCGATTGTATCGGCGGCGTAATAGCTTACTCAAACGGCGGCGCAAGAGTTAAAAACTGCGCAAACTTAGGCACAGTTACAGCAACGCAAAGCGGCGCATATGTCGGCGGTATTCTCGGCTACCTTAACAATACAAACCCGACAATCGAAAACTGCTACAATTACACAAAGATAAGCGATAACGGCAGCGGCAGTCATTGCGGCGCAATTATCGGTTGGGCAAGGAATTTTAACAAGTCGAATATCGCAAACAATTATTACAACAAAGATACGGGAAACACTCCGTTCGGTACAGACAGCAAGTTGGGGTTATCGGCAAACGAAAAAACAATTTCCGAATTTAAGTGCGGTGAAGTTGCTTTTAAACTCAACAACGGTGTTACCGACGGCACACAGGTTTGGTATCAGAACATAGACAACGGTCTTACTCCTGACGATTACCCCGTATTTAACGGCGGTACGGTTTATTATGCGGACTTTGACAATACATATTCAAACTTTGAGAGAACACCCGATGAGTTTGACAAGGACGACGACGGCAGATTTATTATAAAAACCTACAGCGACCTTGTAAAACTTTCACAGGTTGTAAGAACCGATTACAAGCGATACGGCGACAAGAATTATATTCTTGTAAATAATATTTACGCAGATGAAAATTCAAGCTGGGCACAGGGAATCGGCTCTGTTGCTGAAAATAAACCGTTTAACGGCACATTTGACGGCAACGGCTACAGCATAGGCGCACTTAATATTTCCGCAGGCGAATACGGCGGACTGTTTGAATTTATCGGAGAAAAAGGCATTGTAAAAGATTTGTTTGTTTATGACTGCGACTTTAAGGGCAGTGCAAAAACAGGCGGCGGAATTGCGGCTGTAAATGACGGTGTGATTGACCATTGCGTAAGCGGTATAAACGCTGTATCGGGTACAATCTTTATCAAAAATTTAAAAATCAACGCATCGGATCTTAACTCGATTCTTAACGCAGATGTCTGCGGTGGTGTTGCGGGTATTAACAACGGTAAAATTACAGGCACACGAAATTGCTCGATCGTAAAGGGCAACGAGTGCGGCGGTATTTCGGCAATTAACACAGGCGAAATTTACGGTTGTGCAAACACAGGCAAGACAGGACTCGATACTTCAACGGTTGCAGGCGGTTTAGTCGGCAAGAACAGCGGCAAAATCGAAAGCTCCTATAACTGCGGCAATGTACTTTGCAAAATCAATTCTGCAAAGGGTTCGATTGTCGGCTTGAACGGCATTGTGGGAACTGACGGTGTAACAGTCAAGAATGTATTTTACACAGCACAAAATTCACTCAATGCAGTAGGCACGGATTCACAGGCAAAAGCCGACAGTACAAATATTGCATACGAAAGAACGGTTGAAATGGCAAGCGCAAGCCTTGCGGATAAGTTAAACAGTGTTACAGATGACAGTATAAACTTTATTTGCTCTGACTTTAACAGAGGTTATCCGTACATCAAAGGCAGCTTCCTAAAGTACAGCGTTAAATCTGTAGGCAGCGGCATTACTCTTTCGGGCAATATGCACTCGTCACTCAATGTAAGCTACACTGCTTATTCAACAGATGACGAACAGTATAAAAAATTCGAGTCGCTTATTAAGGACGGAAAAATTCTTGATTTTTACAAGGGCACACTTTCGGACAATAACGGAAACTCGGCATTTGCGGAATTTTGGTGTGACAATAATTTAAAACTCACCTTGCCGGTAAGCGGCAAAAATGTAAGCCTTGCGGTACTTGACGGCGATGACGGCATAAAATACATAAAGCCCGACTCTTTTGAAAACGGAAAAGCAGTGTTTACATTATCACAGCCGACTGATTTTGCACTTGTGGAAACCTCGTCAAGCGGCGGCAACAACACAGGCAATACACAGATTGACAATACAACAATAAAGACGGGCGCAACCGTGATTTATACAATTTCACTTACGGCAATTATCGCTTTGCTTGCCTTTGCTGTATTGAAGAAAAGAGGACGCATTGAAAAATAAAAAAATATATATT